>JAAFJK010000055.1 GCA_013298105.1 Cytophagales bacterium | reverse complement strand
AAAAGAGTTACTTCGCCTATCACGCCGAGGGTCGTGGGTTCGAGTCCCACCTTGTCCGCCTCTGGACAAGTAGCTCAGATGGTTAGAGCATCGAAAACAGTCTTTTTTCGCTTGTTGCCTGTTTTTTTAATCAACCTTCAACCTTCAACTTTCAATCAACCCCCAAAAACCATGTTATTCAACAGCAAAACCAAAGGCAAAAACACCACCACCAATTATGAAGGGGAAACTGCTTACACACTTTCTGCTGCTATGGAACTCTACACTGCCGTTGTTACCACTTCGCTGGCAGATAAGTTTTATGAAAAAGGGCAGGAAAGAGTCGCACGTATCCGTACATTGATAGCCAAAAATGACCCACTTTTTGTGGCACAGTTGGCGGTATATGCACGCGAAAAAATGTATTTGCGCTCTATTCCTTTGGTTTTGACGGTAGAATTGGCAAAAGTACACAAGGGAGATGATTTGGTAGGCAAGCTCGTGAACCGTATCGTGCAAAGGGCAGATGAAATTACAGAAATTTTGTCCTATTATGCCCTTGCGAATGAACGCATAGGCATCAAAAAATTGGGCAAATTATCCAAACAAATCCAACATGGATTGGCGACAGCCTTCAATAAATTTGATGAATACCAATTCGGAAAATACAACCGCGAGGCGGCAGTAAAATTGCGTGATGCCCTGTTCATTGTTCACCCAAAAGCCAAAGACGAAGCCCAACAAGCCCTTTTTAACAAAATCGTGGCAGACGAATTGGCTACGCCTTATACTTGGGAAACCGAACTTTCGGCACTTGGACAGACGAAATTTGAAGATGAAACTGCCCGCGCCCTTGCCTTCCAAACCAAATGGGAAGAACTCATAGACAGCCAAAAAGTAGGCTACATGGCTATGCTCCGCAATTTGCGGAATATCTTGCAGGCGCATGTAGGCAAGGTGCATATCGAAAAGGTCGCAAATTATTTGAGCAACGAAACTGCCGTTTTGAACTCCAAACAACTGCCTTTCCGTTTCCTTTCGGCTTATCGTGAATTGGAAAAAGAGCCTTCAGTGCATACCGTACAGCTTTTGAACGCTTTGGAAAAAGCCGTAAAAATCAGTGTCCGCAACGTACAAGGATTTGATGAAAATACAAGCGTATTGCTTGCCTGTGATGTGTCAGGCTCGATGCACAGTCCTATTTCGCCCAAAAGCACAGTACAAAACTATGACATAGGTTTGGTGCTGGCTATGCTCTTGCAAAATCGTTGCAAAGCCGTAACGTCAGGTATGTTTGGCGACACTTGGAAAGTCATCAATGTGCCTCAAGACAACATTTTGGCAAATACCATGACTTTCCGCAAACGTGAAGGCGAAGTGGGTTATTCCACGAATGGTTATTTGGTTATCAAAGACCTCATCACGCGCAAACAAGTGATAGACAAAGTAATGATGTTTACGGACTGCCAAATGTGGAACAGCAACCAAACAGGGGAAACCTTGCCTGCCCTCTGGAAAGCGTACAAAGCTATCGCGCCCAATTCGAAACTGTACCTGTTTGATTTGGCAGGCTACGGACAAATGCCTATCAGTATGCAAGGGAATGATGTTTTCTTGATTGCGGGTTGGTCAGACAAAGTATTTGATGTACTTCGCGCTATCGAAAATGGCGAGAACGCCTTGGCAGAAGTCCAAAAGACGATTACATTGTAACAAAACATCAGACCACTATACAATTTGGGTTCTTTGAAAGTTATTGCGGAGGCAAAACTGTAGAACAGGCTTCCAGCCTGTTTATGACTTGAAAACGACAGGCGAGAAGCCTGTGCTACAGCCTGTTCCGTAATAACTTTTTAAGAACCAAAATTTGTTATTTGGTATTTTTCTTTTTTTGCTTTTTAGTAATTTTAGGGGCTTAAATTGAAATTGTATAGTGGTCTGATTTTTAATGCTATACATCAAAATAAAATAACTTTGTGCAAAATATGATACTGAAAGCAATCTATCCCAAACTACCTATGCGCGATATATTGGCTACCCAGCATTATTATAAAAATGTATTGGGCTTTGAAGAATTGGGCAATTATGGCGACTATCTCCTTATGCGGAAAGACTATGTAGAAATTCATTTTTTTACATTCAAAGAACTTGACATAAAAGCAAACTACGGACAAGTATATGTGCAGACTGAAGATATAGATGCGCTTTATCAGGCTTTTTTGACACAAAATGTGCCTATACATCCCAATGGATATTTGGAAACAAAAGTTTGGGGACAGCGTGAGTTTTCTATTCTTGACCCCGACAATAACCTACTCACTTTTGGGCAATCAGTGTGATGAACTCTTTTGACTGTATAGACTATCTTTTATTTCTTACGCTTACATTGTAACAAATCATGTATCTTTAGCTACTTACTGTAGGCTATGTTACGTTTTCTACTTCAAATCTGGGAAAGTCTGCGGTTTGCGATGCAAGCCCTCAGTTCAAATTTATTGCGCACATTGTTATCCCTTTTGGGTGTAACGGTGGGGATTTTTGCGATAATATTGGTTTTGACAGTAGTAGATTCTCTTGAACGCAACATACGCGAAAGCTTCAACTTCATAGGCAGTGATGTGATGTTTTTACAAAAACGACCTTTTATTTTTGCAGACCCGCGCGATTATCCTTTTTGGAAATACGAAATGCGCCCTGTGAACTCTTACCAAGATTATCGTTTTTTGGAAGAAAATATAAAAAATGCGGCAGGTGTGGCTATGGTATCGGGGCGTGGTGGTACTACCGTAAAGTATGGAAGTAGCAGTATAAGTGATATTTCTACCAATGGTGTAACGTTTGGTTACAACAGAGTGGTGAGTTTTGAGATAGCTGAAGGGCGGTATTTTCAACAACAAGAAGTAGAAAATGCCCGCAGTGTCATCTTGATAGGACATGATGTGGCAGAGCGACTTTTTAATTTTGAGAACGCACTCGGCAAAACCGTCAAAATAAAGGGCAGACCTTTTACAGTCATAGGTGTACTAAAGCGTGAAGGCAACAATATTTTTGGCGAAAGTTCTTTTGATAGGCGGGTAATCATTCCTTTTTTGGCGTTTACCAAGATATTTCGGGTAGGCAAGGGCAGTCTTGAACCCTCTATAGCCTTCAAAGGTCTGCCAAATGACAAAGGACTTTTTGAGCTGGAAGGCGAGATAAAAGGCTTGATTCGTGCGAAGCGCGGACTAAAGCCCAATGAAGATGACAATTTCGCGCTGAATCGCACCGAGATTTTTGCCAATCTTTTGACTTCTCTTTTTGGTGGTATTCGGATTGCGGGGATAGTCATTGGCGGATTTTCTATTTTGGTGGGAGGTTTTGGGATAGCGAATATCATGTTTGTTTCGGTGCGTGAGCGCACAAACTTGATAGGGATTCAAAAATCTTTGGGTGCAAAAAATTATTTTATCCTCTCCCAATTTTTGTTTGAAGCGGTGTTTTTGAGCCTCATAGGAGGCTTGGCTGGTTTGGGTTTGGTGTACCTGATTACGTTTGTACCGCTTGGTTCGCTTGTACTTGTACTGACCTCTTTCAATATCATGGTAGCCCTTGGTATATCGTCTGCTATAGGCATTTTGGCGGGTATTATACCTGCTTTGATAGCCTCATGGATGAACCCTGTAGAGGCTATCAGGTCGAAGTAAGCCCTTGCCTACCCACATATACTTGAGTTTTTTATAGAAATCTAACAAAAGACTGAACCATAAATTTGTTTTATCAAATTTCTGTTTTAATTTTAGCCCAAAAAACTATCTGTATGGCAAGAGAAATAGAATTTCGTGAAGCCTTGCGTGAAGCAATGCGCGAAGAAATGACACGCGACTCGCGCGTGTTCCTGATGGGCGAAGAAGTGGCGCAATATGACGGCGCATACAAAGTGAGCAAAGGACTTTTGGCTGAATTTGGCGAAAAACGCATCATCGATACGCCTATAGCTGAATTGGGCTTTGCAGGCATAGGTGTAGGCGCGGCTATGAATGGCTTGCGCCCAATTATAGAATTTATGACCTTCAATTTTTCGCTTGTAGCGATAGACCAAGTAATCAACAGTGCCGCCAAGATGATGTCCATGTCAGGTGGACAATACAGCGTGCCTATAGTATTCAGAGGTCCTACAGGCAATGCAGGTATGCTGAGTTCACAACACTCTCAAAACTTTGAGAACTGGTTTGCCAATACGTCAGGCTTGAAGGTAGTCGTACCCTCCAATCCGTATGATGCTAAAGGTTTGTTGAAAACGGCTATACGTGATGAAGACCCTGTGATATTCATGGAGTCGGAACTCATGTATGGCGATAAGGGCGAAGTTCCCGAGGAGGAATATCTTATCCCGATAGGCGTAGCAGACATCAAGCGGGCTGGTACAGACATCACCATCGTATCGTTTGGTAAGATGATGAAAACTGCCCTCACTGCCGCAGACGAACTCGCTAAGGAAGGCATCTCGGCTGAAGTAATCGATTTGCGCAGTGTGCGCCCGATTGATTATCAAGCGATTGTAAACTCTGTCAAAAAAACGAACAGGCTTGTAGTAGTTGAGGAGGCTTGGCCTCTCGCCGCTATTTCTTCAGAGATAACCTATCACGTCCAAAAATACGCTTTTGATTATTTGGACGCGCCTGTCCATAGAGTAAATAGTTTGGATTTGCCACTGCCTTACGCGCCTACCCTCATAGAAGCTATTTTGCCCAATGTGAAGCGCACTTTAGAAGCCGCCAAAGCAGTACTTTACAAGTAAAAAAACACAAAAGTTTTGACAATCCGCAAAAGGTTGTCAAAACTTTTTTGGTTCTTCGAAAGTTATTGCGGTGGTAAAACTGTAGAACAGGCTTCCAGCCTGTTGTTTCAAATGATAAACAGGCTGGAAGCCTGTTCTACAGAATATTCCGCAATAACTTTTGAAGAACCAACTTTTTTAGGTCATTACTTTATGGTAGATTATGAGATAGTGGTACTTGATGCAAGCATTTTTTCAGGCATCAATCTTCTTCTAAAAAGTCCGCAGGAGGAAGTTTTAGGCGGTTTGGTAGGCAAGGATATAGGCAATGGGGTGTGGTCTATTGAGCATCTTTGGATAGCCGAAAAACTCCAAACACAAGGCTGGGGTACAAAATTTTTGCAGGCTTTTGAGGCGATAGCCAAAGCACAAAATAAACACACCATATTGGTAGATACTTTTGACTATCAAGCACCTCAGTTTTATGAAAAAAATGGCTTCGAATGTATAGAAGTTGTAGCCTCGCACGCAGGTTATACGCGCCACTATTACACAAAAAAAATATAACCTATTTTCAGGTTTGAGGGTAGAGGTACGAAAACCCTTGCCTACCGCGCAGGCAGGCAAGGGTTTATTTAACACCATCTACTTTTTACTTTGTCCCTTCATACATTTGCGATATTCTTGAATATATCCAAAAATGTATATATGTGTAGTTTCATAACCATTCTTTTCTAATGTATTCATTCTTTCACAAAAAAAAAGATAATTAAAATGTACTTTATCTATAAAATTTGATAATGTATTATGTATTATTTTTTCTTGATTTTGTAAACAAATATCCTTTTTTTGTTTTTTTTGTTTTTTTTGTTTTTCTGCATATAGTTTTATACTTTTTTTAATCACATAGTCAAAATCCTCAGTTTCGTAAGAGGTACTCTGTAGTTGTGCAAAATTGCTAAAAAACTTGATAAGGTTTTGAGTCGCTTTTTCAAGGTGTTGATTTACCAATTCAGGAGATATTTTTAGATAGTTTTTCATAAAAATTTCGTGTTTGTGATACCTATCTTCCCTTTCTTGTTTTATTATATCTCTCATTTGTTTCTTCTTTTCTTCAAGCTCTTTAAAGTTCATTTGTAAGAGTGTTTGTTGCAAGCTATCCAGTTTTCTATCTGCATCTTCTTTTATCTTTTGAGCAAAAGCAAGCAGTTCTTCTCTACTAAGGCTGGTATCATTATTATTGGGAAAAATAGTTTTTTCGTAATAATAACCTTCTTCTTTGTAGCAATTATCTATTTTTTCAAGCTCCTGCTCGTTCAAAGTCGTAATAGATTCTTGGTATAGGTTTATTATAGCTTGCATCTCAGCATAGTACGCTTGAAAGTCCTGATTTTTGATAATTTTTTTGACTAATTCTTCTCGATGGTACGTTTTAGTAGGTGGTGTTTTTTGAGCAAAGCTGCAAGTCAAGTTTAGGAAAAATAAAATATAAATTGAGAGTTGTTTTTTGAGGTTCATGAGGAGAAAGAGTAATTTTTATAATTTTGTGAAGAACCTTGCCTACCGCACAGGCAGGCAAGGCGCACATAGGTTTGAGGGTAGAAGTTTGAGGTACAAAAACACCTTGCCTACCACGCAGGCAGGCAAGGCGTTTATTTCTTACCCTCTACTTTTTCTTTTGTGCGTCTATACATTTGCGATAATTTGTGCAGTGCGTAATAAGCCACGTATGTGTCATGGTAAAATATTTTTTTTCCAACGTATCCATGCCTTTATGAGAGTATAAATAGCTGAAGTGTATATCACCAGCATACATTGAGATTGTACTATTTATAGGCTCTTGAATTTTCTGTAAACAAGCGTCTTTTTTTGATTTCTCTTTTTTTTGGGCATAGAGTTCAATACTTTTCTTCATCACATAACTAAAATTATCGTATCCATAAGAAGTACTCTTTAGTTGTGCGAAGGCATCAAAAAGTTTAATCAAATGTTGGGTAGCTTTTTCAAAATGTGCATTTACTGCATCAGGCGATATTTTTAGATAATTTTGCATAAATATTTCATGTTTTCGATATTTTTCGTCTGCTTGTTTTTTTTCCATCTCATCATGTTGCTTTATTCTTTTTCGAAGCGTGTCGGGGTGCTGTTTAGATATTATTTCTCGCAAACTGTCCATATTTCTCTCCGCATTTCTCTCTATATCTTTTGCTGTTTTTTTGGCAAATGCAGCCAATTCTTCATATACAAGGCTACGATTGCTTGTATCTGTAAAAATTAAAGTCGGTTTCGTATAGTAGTAGCCTCCTTCTTCGTAAGATTTATCTACTTTTTCAAATGCCTGTCCATCTAATCCCAATATAACTTTTTGATATAAGTTTGTCACTAATTGCATCTCTGCATAGTATGCTTGAAAGTCTGTATTTTGCATTATTTTTTCTACCAGCTCCTCTCGATGATAGGTTTTCGCAGGTGGTCTTTTTTGGGCAAAGATATAGTTTGAACTCAAAAAATATATAAAGAGAATTGAAAAAGGAATTTTGAGGTGCATATAGTAGAAAAGATTAGATTTTATGGGTTTTAAATTGACAAGACTAATAATCCTATATGATTCGTAGTGGTCAGTCTTCCTTATTTGTTCGCTGTCTTTTTTTCGGATTGACAACCGCAAGCGGATTGCCAACCGAAAAAAAACGAACATTTAACTAAGACTGACCAGTAGTATAAAGTGTGATTTATAT
>JAAFJK010000029.1 GCA_013298105.1 Cytophagales bacterium | reverse complement strand
TTTGGTTTAGAAAATTTGGGCATTGAGTATTTTTATAGAACCAATTTGGGTATAGCACCTTATCATTATTTTGAATTGTGGTTTGCTGTTTTTGTAAGTGCTATATATCAAATACCTACCCTCAATACTTTGTTATTTATAGTTTTTCCTATCGGTTTGGCTTGTATATTTTTAGGATTTTGTGCATTGGCAGAGGTACTAAATTATTCGAGTATCCAAAGCCATTTATTGGCTTTATTTTTCTTGTTTTTTGCATGATTATATTTGTTTTTTTACAAAAATATTTACTTGCTCAATACAGCCAGCGCATTTACAACCAATGTATTTATTTATCCAAAATTATTTTCTATTTATATTTTTTTACAAGCCTTTATTATTTTATTTTATACCAAAAGATATAGTATAGCTTATGCACTTTTGTTGATATTGCCTATTTTGTTTATATCCACTATCATAGGCGTATTGTTGGCAGGTGGTGTTTATTTTATGGCTCAGATATTGTTTACAAAAGAACCTAAGAAAATATACATTACTTCGCTTCTTGCTTATATTTTATTTGCTGTAGTAGTTTTTATTTTTTATTATATTTTTAGAGATACCAACAACGCTCAGCTATCACAAGCAAGTACCTTGCCTGCCCTGAATACGGCTTATTTCATAAATATTATAAAAATATTCATCACTACTGCCATAAGGCATCTTGTGTTATATGCACCTATCATTTTGATATTTGGATTAGCTGTATTAAAATCACGTGAGGTCTTAAAAATATTCAAAACTAAATATACTTTATTTTGTATATTGATGTATCTTACTACACTTTTTTCGTGGGCAGTATTAGACAATGTACAAGATGCAGTACAATTATTTAGTAATCTTACTACATCACTGATAGCTATAAATAGTTTTTTTGTCATTATATACTTTCTAAAAAATAAAAATACTACTAAAAATACTATATACATTATTATAGGAATTACTTTATTTTTTAATATACATAATACTTACTATGGATTGTTAAATAATACTACCTCCTATACCGAAAAATATAAGAAAACTATCAAAGAAAATATCAAAAATATATCTCCTGTAGGTGTATTTATGGAACAAAAAAACACAAAAGTTGGGGCAGGCGAGGCATTTATTTTCCCGCCTAATTTATATATACCAGGTCAGTATCTGAACCTGATAGGAAGTGCTTATCATGCAGTGTCTTTATCTGTCTTTGATACATACAGCGATACGCCCAAAGAACAAAACTTTTTGAAAAAAACAACTTTTTACAAATTTGTAGAAATACAAAAAACCAACAAAGAATTTCAATCCATCGCGCAAAGCCAAATAGATTTTGTAAAAAAACATAAAATAGGTTATATGATTCTTACCTCAAATATCCAGCTTCCTGAAGTATGGCTTGAATTGATTGAAAAGGAAATCATAGACTCCAAAACAGGCGAACGTTTTATTATTTTCAAAAAACCATGAAAATCCCCGTTGCAAAACCCTATCTCGACAAAGAAGAAGCTCAACTTGCCTACGATACTATCCTTACTGGCTGGGTAACACAGGGTCCAAAAGTCCAAGCATTTGAAGAAAAATTTGCGGAATATACAGGTGCGAAATATGCCGTAGCTGTATCAAATTGTACGACTGCACTACATCTCGCTATGATAGTCGCGGGGGTAGGCAAGGAAGATGAAGTGATTTGTCCTTCTATGTCCTACATTGCGACCGCAAACTGTATCCAATATGTAGGCGCGAAAGTGGTCTTGGCAGAAGTAAACCCTGAAACGTATAACATTGATATTGAGGACGTTAAAAAGCGTATCACGCCTAAAACTAAAGCCATCTTAATTGTACATCAAATTGGCTTGCCTGCCGATATAGCCGCCTTTGCTACACTCTGTAAAGAAAAAGGCATAGCCCTCATAGAAGATGCCGCTTGTGCCGCAGGCAGTAGCTACATGGGAGGCAAGATTGGCTCACATTCCGACTTGGTATGCTTTTCTTTTCACCCCCGCAAAGTCATCACGACAGGCGATGGCGGTAT
>JAAFJK010000762.1 GCA_013298105.1 Cytophagales bacterium | reverse complement strand
AAAGTTTAGCCTCGACTTAGAAATGTCGTATCTTTTTCCTGACGTACAGCCTACTGCGCCAAGTGCGTGGCTTCTTGAGAGTTTGGCGATGACTGCTTTCTTGCCTCCCACGAATGAAAAAGCAAAGTCGGAGCGCATCATTTCGCCTATTTTGGCAGAAGTGGTCAGGCATTATCAACAGCGCGTTACGCTTTTTTCAGGCGAGGACTTGAACGTAAATGTGCAAGATGACCTTTCAGGCGAGTGCGATTTTTTGTTCTCTTTACAAAAAACAAAACTCTACATAGACGCGCCCATTATCTCACTCGCAGAAGCAAAAGACGAAGACATGGAATGGGGCATAGCCCAATGTGCCGCCCAAATGTATGGCGCGATGCTCTTTAATGAAGCTGAAAACCAACCTATTGCGTGCATATATGGTTGTGCTACAGATGGGATAGAATGGCGTTTTATGAAACTTGAAAACAAACTCTATACAGTCGACAACAAAATTTATACAGATATTCCTGAAGTCTTAGGCGTTTGGCATAAGATTATTGGCTTGTATTTGTAGCAAAAAACGCTATCTTAGCAGACCGTTTGCAATCAGAACTTAGAAACGAATAAATAAACTATGTTAGACTTACTCAAAAAAGTATGTGAAGTGCTTGAAACACAAAACATCAATTATATGCTTTCAGGAAGTTTGGCGTTAAATATCTACAGCCTTCCTCGTATGACACGCGACATTGATTTGGTAGTGCGTATGAAAAAAGAAGACGTAGAGGCATTTGTCAAAGCCTTTGAGCAAGATTTTTATTGCTATCAACCCAGTATAGAAGAAGAAATAAGCAAAAAAGGAATGTTTAACCTTATTGAATTTCAAACAAGCATCAAAATTGATTTTATTGTTTGTAAAGAAACACTCTACAGAAAGACGGAATTTGAACGTAGACGCAAAACCAACACATTGGGTTTTGAGGCGTGGGTAGTAAGTATAGAAGATTTGATTATTTCTAAACTAATCTGGATACAAACATTGCAAAGCACCAAACAAATAGAAGACATACAAAGTCTGCTTGAAAACCCAACTATAGATACAAATTATTTGCAATTTTGGATAAACGATTTACTATTAAACACCTTTAATCTCCTATAAAAATGCAAGATACAACCATCGAAATGCGTAAAAAACAATACGAAATCGTGTTTCAAATGTCTGAAAGCCAACGCTTTGCTGAAGGTATCAAGATGATACAAATGGGGCGCGTGATTGTAGAAAATAGTATCAAAGAACAAAATCCACAAATAACCGAACTCGAAATGCGCATAGCCGTTTTCAAACGTTACTATAGCCGCGACTTCTCCAAACCAGAAATGGACAATATTGTTACTGCTTTTTATGCACATGACACCCTAAAAAAATTACTACCTTAGCAGAGCTTTTGCAAGAGGAACTCAAAAACAAATAAAATCCATGAAAATAACCCTCGATATTCAACAAACTCTTTTGATAGAGGAACTTGAGCGCGTACTTTCGCGTTTTTACATTCCACATCAGACAGACATGCTCGAAAAACAAACCGTAACAGAGGCGAAAAGGCAGGAAAGAAAAGCCATTTTGGAAAAATTCAAAGGAGGCTTGGTAAAATATAGCTATAAGACACAACCATTTTTTTCTTGCTCAATAGGATAGGGTTTTAAACCCTATCCCATTGAGCAAGAAAAAAATGGGCATAACAAGTTAGAAAAACCGCTTTTTATAAACCCCATGACAAAGATTAGACACGTACTCGGAATATCGGGAGGCAAGGACAGCACAGCCCTTGCGATTTATCTCAAACAACTATATCCTGATTTGGATATGGAATATTATTTTTGTGATACAGGCAAGGAATTAGACGAAACTTACGCACTTTTAAAAAATTTAGAAGTTTTTTTAGGCAAGAAAATAGCCTTTTTGAATGAAGTAAAAAATGGTACGCCTCCTTTCGACCATTTTTTGAAATTAAATGGCGGTTATTTGCCCTCTGCCTCTGCGCGTTGGTGTACTACCAAAATGAAACTCGTCCCTTTCGAAAACTTTATAGGCGATGACCTCGCGGTTTCGTATGTAGGCATACGCGGAGATGAGGACAGGGAAGGCTATGTTTCTACCAAAAAAAACATTCAAACCGTTTTCCCTTTTAGGCAAAATATCTGGAGCAAAGAAATGATAAACAGCCTTTTGCAAAACAAAAATATCCCTTTTATGCAAGAGGCGTATCAAAATGTTTTGGCAGGCAAGGCATTAGCACAGGCTTTAGAGGTAGCAGAAACGCCTATTTCTATGCGTTTTGGGCAACCTACCAAACTAAACGCACTTTTGAGTCTGAGTACGGAAGCATTCAACCGCGTCATGTTTGCGTATCTACAAACTATAGACTCTGTAATAGGCAAACTTGATAGTTTTCCTTTGGTAAAAAATGAAGATAATTTAAATAAAGATGCTATCTTTGCAATACTGAAAAAAAGCGGGGTAGGTATGCCTCAATACTATACCGAACTTGAGTACGAAATAGAAGGACAAACAGGCATTTATAACCGCAGTCGTTCAGGCTGTTTCTTTTGCTTTTTTCAACAAAAAATAGAATGGATTTGGCTCTATGAACAACACCCCGATAAGTTTTGGGAATCGGTAGCTTACGAAAAACAAGGCTACACTTGGATAGAAAGCGAAAGCCTCGAAGACCTTATAAAACCCGAACGTATGGCGCAAATTAAAAGAGAGCATCTAAAGCGTTCCGAATTAAAATTAAAAAATAGTAAATCAAAGCTCCTCATGGATATTGTACCTGATGAAAGTGAGGCTTGTTTAGCTTGTTTTGTTTAACTCAAACCAATAATTTCCCACATGAAATTAGACCTCAATTCAGCCTTCAACACATTGGGCTACAGCGTGTACGAATTTTACCAACGTCCTGGCATTGGTTTTTACATACCGTTGTATCAGCGCGAATATAGCTGGGACAAAGACAATGTAGTGCAGTTGCTTGAAGACATTGCGCAGGGCGTACTCGCTATGATAGAACACCCCGATAGCGAAATTCGCTTTCTTGGTACTATCATAACCGTAAACGAAACAGACCGCAAAGAGATACAACCGCAAGACCCAAAGTCCTTGCCTACCGCTATCGAGAAAGTGATAGATGGACAGCAACGCCTCACGACACTTGCCTTGCTGTGCGCCCTGTTGTATAGGCAAATCGTAGAATTAGAGGAAAAATTGGTAAAACTCAAAACCAACAACAAAGACGAAATAGAAGAAACCGCTACTTTCTGGAAACGCAAACTGATTGATATGTTTTCAGTCGATTTGCAAAGCGGGAAACCCAAGCGCAAGCCCAAAATCATACGCGGAAAAGATGATTATTGGACACGAGACAAGAAAAATATAGAGGCTTATAAGTCTATTCCTTCGTTGTTTTTGGCTGATTTTATCGCAAGTTTAGAAGACAAAACTATAGTAGCAGAGCCACAAGATAAAAAAAGTAGTTTTGGGGTAAATTATCGTGAAATTGAAAAATGGTTAGGCACTATTTGCAACGGACACACAGACCAAGAAGAAACATATCCTAAAGCGTGGGACATATTGGCAGATGTGAATTTGCAAGACGATTTGTGGAATTTTGAACGCAAGGATTTGGCGGATATAGTCCAGCAAAAAGATACGAAAAACAAAAAATCAGAATCTTACCTGCTCTGTAGTTTGGTGCAAGTGTTTTCGGTTTGTCATTACCTTTTAGACAGGTGTTGCTTTACGGTTATTCAACCCAAAAACGAAGATTGGGCGTTTGATATGTTCCAATCGCTCAATGCGTCAGGCACGCCTTTGACAGCCATCGAAACGTTCCGTTCTATCGTAGTAGCTGAAACCGAAAGAGAAGAAAGTAAGCGTTTTGAAAATACGCTGATAGGGGAGGATTATGACCGCATACAAACCCTTTTCAAAGACACCAACAGCGCGGCAGCAAAAAGCAAACGCACCAATGATTTTTTAACTTCTATAGCTATAGTCATTGATGCCAGTAAGATAGAAAGCCACTTTAGCGCACAAAGAAAATATTTGGACAAGTTGTATAAAACCCAAAAATTGTATGCTGACAAATGCAGTTTGATTGGTTTTATGGGCAATTATGCTGATTTTTATAAGAACGTTTGGGTAGATTATAAAGGCGAAAATAACTTGCCTATAGAGGCTATCAAATCAAATGCAGAAGCAGATTTAGCTTCTTTGCTTGTCTTGTTTTTGAAGCAAAGCAATCACCGAATGTCCGTAACCTTGCTTGCCTACTTTTACCACGACATCTTAGAAGGCAATCCAAACTCTATCCCCAATTTTATAGCTTCTGTAAAAGCCATCAGCGCGTTTTATATTTTGTGGCGTTCTGCTTATCCAAATGCGGGTTTAGATGTTGCGTATCGTTCCTTTTTCAAGGGAGGCGATAAAATTGATGGTTCGACCTATCCCAAACGTGATTGGATAAGCAACAAAGGCGGAAGTTTAGACATCAAGGAAGTCAAGACCTATCTTTTCAATACGCTTACACTCAAAGATATTGGCGATAAAACGGAGTGGGTTAAAAAAGCCTCAAGCTATTTGGGATATGACAATGCGTATCATGTGTGTTTGATAAATTTGCTTATTTCTGCCCACGATACCATACCTGACCCCAATAATGTAGGGCTTATCAAGGTAGGTGCTTCGAATGCCAATCCGTATTTAAAATTAGAAAATTGGCAATCTACAGATTTGAAAGAGATAGAACACATTGCCCCACAAAAAGGCATGGCTACAGGCTGGGATAAAGCCTTGTACGACCCCGCAACTGAGCTTTTTAACAGTTTGGGCAATCTTACTTTGCTTCCCTCAAAAGTCAATCAATCTGTAGGCAATAAAGGTTGGGACGAAAAATTGCTCTATTACAAACATCTTTCAGAAAAAGACCCTGATAAAATAACAGAATTGAGCATAAAAGCCCAAAAAACAGGCATAAAACTCGATGCAAACGCCATCAATATACTTCTTGCCTCCTCTTATGGCACACACATCTTGCCTGTTTTGGCAGTTGAAGGGCAGGATTGGAATACTAACATGGTAGAAGATAGAACCGAGAACATTTTAAAAATTGTTTGGGACAAAATCATTACTTGGTTGCAGTAAGAAAGCAAAAAATCGCTACCTTAGCAGACCTTTTGCAAGAGGAACTCAGAAACGAATAAAACCTATGAAAATAACCCTCGATATTCAACAAACTCTTTTGATAGAGGAACTTGAGCGCGTACTTTCGCGTTTTTACATTCCACATCAGACAGACATGCTCGAAAAACAAACCGTAACAGAGGCGAAAAGG
>JAAFJK010000656.1 GCA_013298105.1 Cytophagales bacterium | reverse complement strand
GCAAGGGCAAGGTATAGAGTTGCAAAAATAGTTCCTTCATTCGAGCAACGCCAAACTTTTTATTATGCTCGCCTCCGAACTGGTCTTGAAAACCATCAGAAAGCAAATAAAAAGTGGTAGGCAAGTCGATACTTATTTCGTGTTTGGTAAATAATCTTTCCTGCTCGCGTTGTTCACCACCTATCGGATTTTTGTCTGCTTTGATAACCTGCAATTCATTGTTTTGAATATAGATGAGCGGATTTTTTGCCCCTGCATAATACGCTTTTTTGTTTGCATGGTCTATAGTGAGCATGATAGCGTCCATACCATCGCGGTTTTCGGTTTCGGCTTGTTTGAGTGCTTGCCTCACGCCTTTGTGCAATTCATTCAAAAGTATGTCAGGGGCTGTAATGCGTTGAATATCCACCAAATTATGCAAAATATCATTGCCCAACATAGTCATAAAAGCCCCCGAAACGCCATGTCCTGTGCAATCTATCGCGCCTATTATAGTCTTGCCTGCCACTTCCTCCACGAAATAAAAATCGCCTGAAACCACATCACGCGGTTTGAAAAGTATGAAAAAATCTTGCAAATATTGGCTTATCGTTTCTGTTTTAGGCAAGAAGGCTTCTTGTATTCGGCGGGCATAATTGATGTTTTCCATGATGCTTTTGTTCTTTTCCTCTACCTCCTCTTTTTGCTTGTTCAGTTCGAGGGTGCGTTCTTCCACTTTTTCCTCCAACATTTCATTTTGTTCTTCTATGATGCGCTGATTTTCTTGCAAAGCCTCTATGCGGTCTTGTTCAGCTTTTTTACTTCTATAGCCCAAACCTAAAGAAAATACAACCATTTCCACCAAAACGCCAAACTGTACTTTGATGCCTTCTGTTTCGGGTTCAGCATTTCCAAAAATTACTTCCACCATGATAGCCATAGCGAGCGGAACAGTCATAGACAAATAGCCCAACAAGATATAAGTAGCCAATCTTTTTTGGGTTTTCCAAGACGCATAAATAAGCCACAAACCCAATCCAATATCTAACAAAATCAAGGTCAAGATAGGGTTTGTTCCAATCACTTTTTGGGGTGTTTGAAGGTGTAAAAGAACCATAAATAGTGTCAAAACTATTTGTGTCTGTAAAGTAATGCTACAAAATCGGTTGAGTTTGGGGTGTACTTGGTGAATATTAAGAAAATAACGAATGAATTGCGTATAAAAAAAAGTAAGAGATAAAGCCCCAAAAGATACTACCCATTCCACTTGATAGGGGTGTTCTTCCCAGAAAGTGTAAGAATCCTCTATGGTGATGAGTGCCATACTGCCTATATAGAGTGCGTAATACAAATATGCTCTATCGCGCACCATAAAGAAGAACAGCAAGTTGTAGAAAAACATTAACCAAACCGCTCCCTGAAAAAACAGCTGGAAATTCAAAAATGCTTGTTTATGTTCGTTGGTAGGCAAGCTCAATACTACATTTCCCCAATGCTCAAACATATAATATGGCTCTATTTTAGCAAAAATAGTGAGCGTGTCTTGGTAGGCAATTTGAAATAAAAACGTATTTTCCCGAACTCCCCAAGCGCGTTTGCTGTACGGAATCATCATGCCTGTTTGGGCTTGGCTGACAAGTCTTTGGTACTTGTCCAATACATATAAATTGCCTATACTGACTTTGTTAATCGCATCAAAAGAAAAGGCGGTCTGTGTTTTATTTTGATTCGTAAGTGTAATTTTGAACCAATAACTATGTTTAGAATTAGGAGCTTCTGTAGGGATTTTGTAAGGCTTAAAATTCGCCTTGCCTACCTCTGCAAAAGTGATTGCGTTGGTTTTATCTTCATAAAAATACGTAAAATCATTGAGGACAATCTCCTTGCCTACCGAATCAATAACAAATAACCTTTCCTGTGCGGTGGCAGGCAAGGCAGATAGGCAGGCAAGAAGCAGAAATAAAAGTGTGTTTTTCATATTATTCGCGCAGGTACTCAAAGGGCTGGTCTTGTCCATTGGGGTTTCTGCAAGATAAAGCCATAATCGAGAGAGTCAGTATATAAGTGTCGTTTTCATTCGGAAAAGTTACATGAACACTCGATATACACTCCGAAAAAGGAACACAATCTGTAACAACACGCGAGATTCGAAGGCGAATTTTCTGAGGGTTTTTAGACGTAAAGTAGTAAATTTCAGCCTCTAAATAGTTACAAGAACTCGCAAGCGTTTTGATTTCCAAGTATTCTGTAACACCATTCTTATAAAAATTTACAGACCTATATTTGTTGGTATAGGTTTGTGCGTAGGCAAGGTGGGTGCAGGCAAGGAAAAAGAGGAGAAAGAGTAATTTTTTCATAGTAAAGCAAATGTAATACTTTTTCCGCAAACTACAAAAAGCTGTATTTTTCTTTTAGGAAACAAATGGCGCAAAATTTTAAACAGGCATACCATAACAAAAGTCTGCAAAATAACGCAACAGTTGGCGTGTTTCTTCGGGGCGTTCGTACATACCCATGTGTCCTGTTTCTGCCCAAATATGCACAAGCGTATCAGCCGCCAATGTGAGCTGTGGGATATAAGTTTCGAAAGGCACTGCGCTGTCTTCCCGCCCTATTGCCAAAAGCACAGGGTATTTAGCGTCACGCAA
>JAAFJK010000433.1 GCA_013298105.1 Cytophagales bacterium | reverse complement strand
CTTGAGAATATTTAGCCACGCTGTAAGCGTCTGTTATCGAGCTTTTACGCGGTTAAGCAATACCAACAGACGCTTACAGCGTGGCTTCGCGTGAGTGAAATTATCATGTTATTTTATTTTCATTCCTAAATTATTGATTAACAACGAGATGCTTCACTTCACTTGAAAAATACAGGAGGAGAAATTTTGCAGAAATGCAAACTGGGATTCATTTCCGCTGTCCTATTTTTTATACAGCCTATCCATCAAGAACTTAGTCAAATCACGCCCCGATATTTCGTTTACTACTTGGATATAGTCGGCAGTAGTAACAGTCTTATATCGAAATCTTTGCAAAAATGTCTTGTGGATTCTTAAAAATACAGGAAAATTGTTGAGTTCTTGGCGCAGTTCATGGATTACTTTCGCGCCTCTGTGATAAATATCGCCTCCAGTAAACATATTTTCGTTTACCTCTCTGTTGCCCACAATCGGATAGTTTCCGTTGATAAAAGTATTCGACTTTTGGAGAGATTTTTCATAAATCTCTTTGCCTGCCGCATACTCCAAAAAAGCGAACTCCGAATAAGTAGCAAAGGCTTCATGTAGCCATACATCAGCCATGTCTTTTACAGAGATAGAGTTTCCCCACCATTCGTGGGCTATTTCGTGTATAAGTGTGCTATGATAGTTTACGGTGTGCGAGTAGTACCAGTTGCTATAGTTATAGAGTTCTCTGCCTATGGCAAGGCAGGTTTGATGCTCCATGCCTGAATATGAAGACTGGACAACCGCAAATTTATCGTTCCAAAAAGGATATTCGCCATATATTTTTTCAAAAAAAGCCATAAACTCAGGGACAAGCCTGAAGTAATCTTGCATTTTTTTATGCTCATAGTCGAGTGCATACGTCTCGATGGTATGCTCACCTGTATCGTTTTTGTAGGCAAGGTTTTTTTTGATATAATGCCCCAAATAAAACGTTACGTTGTAGTTATTGATAGGGTTGCGGACAAACCAATCGTGGCGTATTTGTTTGGTTTTTTCTAAGCGTGTTTGTTTTTCGAGTCTTCCATTTGAGATACAAACGAACTCGGCAGGCGCAATGATGTGAATACGCATAGAATCTGGCTCATCTGACAGGTGGTCTTTGTTTGCCCACCAAAGGCTTGCGCCATCTTGCTCACAAGACACACTGATCCAATCTCTCAATTTATCGTCTTTGTCCCAATGAAAGCCATGTCTATTCCAATCGCCTACATTTACGACAGGGCTACCCTGATAATAAACGGCTACTTCTTCTACTTGATTGGGTTGTAGGTATTTGGGGAAATAAATAAAGACTGCATCATATTTTCGGAGCATCGAAAGTTTTTGGTTTCGCCACATGATGCTATCTATTTTCAGGTTTCCATAGAGGTCAAGCTGTATTTTTTGGGTAGCTTCTACCACCTTGAAAGTCGTTTTGCTGATGCCTACAATACTTTTTTTCTTGACTATGATTTCGACTTGAAGGTCATAATACACCACATCAAAGCAAGTCCTTTCGGGGCGCAAAGCACCACGCAGTGAGTCTATTTCTTTGTAGGCTTTGCGCTTATAGACTGGATAAAAAGGTTTATTTTGCGCAAATGTACTTTCTACAAAAATGAAAAAAGCAAAAGTAAAAAAGACAAGTTTAAAATTTTTCATATCGGGTAGCAAGCCGTTGCAACATTGAGGTATAAAAAATAGCACTTTTTTCTCTTGCGAAAAAAGGCGACAAATTATCAAAATAAGGGTATTTTTCTTTTTTCGCGGTCTTTTTTTCGGATTGACAACCGCAAGCGGATTGCCAACTGAAAAAAAGACCGCTAACAATCTCAATAACTGTTAATTTTTTTGGTTGTCAATCTAAGAAAATTAAAAAATAAAATGTTGATTATCAAATATTTATATTTTTATTATTTTTGGTTCTTCGAAAGTTATTGCGGAATTTGAAATAGGAGGCATTGTAAAAGTAAGTCATGTTGCTTGAACCCTTCGGGTGTCTAAACTAACTAACTCAAAATGAGTTAGTTAGTTTAGACACCCGAAGGGTTCAAGCGCTCTAAAAATCAAACACCCGCAATAACTTTTTAAGAACCGTATTTTTCTAAAAAATTTGTGGTAATCAGTAGGGTTTAAAATCCTGATTCATTCTGTTTATTTTTACGTCTTACGATAGTAGTCTAAAAAACAACATTTGTCGAGTTTACGCCATTACAAGCTCGCCTTGATATACCGCACCTTTTTGGGTAGCTTCGGTAGGGTTCAAGATGTGCCACTCAAATTCGTGGCGGAAGTGGCGAATAGCCGCCGCTACAGGCCAAGCCGCCGCATCTCCGAGCGGACAAATAGTTCTGCCTTCTATTTTTTTAGCTACATCTACCAATAGGTCAATGTCGTGCATATTGCCTTTGCCATGCTCGATGCGCTCAAGCACACGCGCCATCCAGCCTGTGCCTTCTCTGCAAGGAGAGCATTGTCCACAAGACTCATGGTGATAAAAACGCGCCAAAGTAAGGGTGTTTTTTACGATACAGGTCGTTTCGTCCATAGCAATAAAGCCTCCCGAACCAAGCATAGTGCCTGTAGCAAATCCACCGTCAGCCAAAGATTCATAAGACATGAGGCGGTTTTCGCCATTGACAGTCTTCAGTATCAGGTTGGCAGGCAAGATAGGTACAGATGAGCCACCTGCTATGACTGCCTTGAGCTTATGTCCATCGCGTATGCCTCTACAGTAGTCATCACCATAGATAAATTCTTCTACCGATACGCCAAGTTCTATTTCATATACACCAGGTCGTTTTAGGTGTCCGCAGGCAGAAATCAATTTTGTGCCTGTACTTTTGCCTATGCCTATTTTGGCATATTCTTCGCCTCCGTTGTTCACAATCCACGTTACGGCAGAGATAGTTTCCACATTATTGACTACAGTGGGACAACCATACAAGCCTTTTACGGCAGGAAAGGGCGGTTTATTGCGTGGATTTCCGCGTTTGCCTTCGAGTGATTCGAGCAGTGCCGTTTCTTCTCCACAGATATAGGCTCCCCCGCCAGCGTGTACATACAGCTCAAGGTCGTAGCCTGTGCCTAAGATATTTTTGCCCAAAAAGCCTGCATTTTTGGCTTCTTCGATGGCTTTTTCCAATATCTGAATGACATAAAGCATCTCGCCACGTACATAGATATAAGAGCTTTTTGCGCCAAGTGCAAAACTTGACACAATCATACCCTCTATGAGTGCGTGCGGAATGTGTTGCATCAGATAGCGGTCTTTGAAAGTACCCGGTTCAGATTCATCTGCATTGCAGACAAGATAGCGCGGCACGCCTTCTGGCTTTGCCAAAAAGCCCCATTTCATACCTGCGGGGAAGCCTGCGCCTCCACGACCGCGAAGTCCTGACTTTTTGACTTCTTCAGTTACCGCATCAGGACTCATGGTTTTGAGTGCTTTCTCAACGGCTTGGTAGCCGCCCATCTTTCTATATACCTCAAAGGATTGGATACCTTCTACGTTGATGTGTTCAGTTAAAAGTTTTCGTCCCATAGTTTTTAAACGGCACGTGGAAAAAGATTGTTTTTATATTGGCGTGCAATATAGCAAGAA
The DNA here is from genome assembly GCA_013298105.1 of Cytophagales bacterium. Lineage (GTDB taxonomy): Bacteria > Bacteroidota > Bacteroidia > Cytophagales > Microscillaceae > RDXI01. The sequence continues at coordinate 10,975 of JAAFJK010000433.1, read as the reverse complement.
AATGTATATCTACATCAAAAACCCGCAAAGTTTTTGATACTTTGCGGGTTTTGGGTGTGGTCTGTTTGATTAGCAACCTGTTTCCATTTCCAGATACTGCCCTGAAGCCCAGCCTTCAAATTTGCCATAACGGACTTTGTACCAAGTATTTCCCTCATTGTCTTCATAGAAGCAATCTTCCAACATCTCACCTGCATCATTTACGGTAGGGGGCAAAAGATAAACCGTTTTACCTGAAGGGATTACAGTAAGTTTAGCACCTTCCTTGCCTGCCGTTTCGCGCAATGTCAAGCCTGACTTGGCAGATATAGTGGCTGTGGAGAAATTGATGAAAGGACTGAATAGATAGCCTTCTTTCCTGCCATAGCGTACTTTGCACCACGTGCCTTGCATACCATCTATCTCTGACATTTCGTTCAAAAACTCCAATACGCCTACTTCTTGATTCTTAGGAATCACTGTGATGCTTGCACCTTTTGCGCTGGGCGTTTTACGGAGTGTAAGCCCTGAAGGGGCTGTGATTAGTCCTTTCTGTAGTACATCACTGAAGCTGGTACTTTCGCCTTTGCCATCGCCTGCAGTTTCTACATTGGCATCAGTGGTAGCGGCAAGTTTAGTTCCCATTTTGAGGTAGCCTCCAAAAGCATAGCCTTCGTACTTGCCATACAGGACTTTATACCAAGCTGATTTTTTGCCATTGATGGTGGCATTTTCGCCTTTTTCAAGTACATTTACTATAGTGTTGGTGGGTAGGAGCTTTATAAGTTTGCTTTTGCCATTTGGCTCCTCACGAAGGCTCAAGCCTGATTTGGCAATCACTACAGCTTTTTCTTGCTGTACTTCTTCAGGAGCGTCTTCTGCCTTTTCATTGTCTTTCGTGGGTTCTTCTGTTTTAGCTGTTTTTTCAGCCGTTTTTTCAGTTTTTTCGTTGGTGGCTTCTTTTTTTTCTTCCTTGCCTTCCTTGCCTCCACAATTTGTGAATGTGATAGCCAAACAAAGTGCAACACTCATGAAACGCTTGTTCATAACTTAATTAGGGGGTTAAATACAATAATATAATTGCAAGAACAAAATTATGTATAAAAAATGGTAAACACCAAAATCTGATAGAAATATTTTTGTGTATGGATTTTTTACACATTCCTAAATGTACTACCTTTGCAGATATTTTCAGTGGCTAAACAATCCAAGCCCTTCACTTGTTTTAGCTTTTTAAGCCTGATACTATTTTTTTATGAATCTTGTAGCAAATGATACCCAAGCATGGAAGCTCGAATTGGGCGACCTTTTTGAACAAAAAATCTCGCACTTGCCCGCAGGCAAGGGGCGGGACTTGAAATACAAGGCGTTTGGCTGTTTTGCGAACCTGCCCTTGCCTACCACAAAGCATGAAGAATGGAAATACACCAACCTCAAAAGCCTCTACAAAGTCGCGCTTAATTTTGACTATTATATAAGCAGGCAAATCACGCCCGAAGAACTCGCGCCTTATATGCTGGAGGCAGCCGAAGTAGTGCGTATCGTATGTATAGATGGCATTTTGCGCCTCGACCTATCAGATATTTCTGCCTTGCCTGCCTCTATAGTGCTGAAGGCAATAGATGACTCAGACGCGCCTATAGCGCAATACCTGAATATAGAAACGGACTTTTTCAACGCGCTGAATGTGGCGTTCCTTGAACGTGGGACTTACCTGCACGTACCCAAAAATACGGTAGTAGAAAAACCTATAGCTTTTTATTTCTTTACGACTGCAGAGCGCGAAGCAATAGCCGTTCAGCCTCATCACGTCTGGGAATTTGGGGCAGGAAGTCAAGCTACCTTGCTTGAGAAGCACATCACGCTCGGCAAAGAAACGAACTTGAATAATCAAGTCATAGAGCTTAGTATAGCTGAGAATGCGTATATCAAGCATTATCAAACCCAAATCTTGAGTGAGCAGGCTTATCTTATCCAAACTACTCAAGTACAACAAGAGAAAAACAGCGTTTATACGCATTTGCACGTTTCGCTTCAGGGGGCAGTTATTCGCAACAATTTGCGTATTCGCCTTGATGGACAAGGCATAGAATCAAATATGTATGGGCTGTATATGCCTGCAGGCAAGACACTCATAGACAATCATTCAGTAGCCGACCATCTGCACCCACATTCGGTAAGCAACGAACTTTACAAAGGCATTTTAGATGACCAATCTACAGGCGTATTCAATGGTAAAATCTATGTCCGCGAAGGGGCTATCAAAACCAATGCCTACCAACAAAACCGAAACTTGCTACTTACAGATACTGCCAGCGTAAATACCAAACCCCAGCTTGAGATTTGGAATGATGACGTAAAATGCTCGCATGGCGCGACTACAGGTAGCCTCGACCGCAACGCACTTTTTTATCTGCGTGCGCGTGGTGTAGCCGAGCCTGAAGCAAAGGCATTGCTGATTTATGCTTTTGCGAATGAAATCTTAGAGAAAATTGAACTTGCCTCCCTGCGTGAGTATCTCCAAACCTATATCCAACAAAAAATGGGCATGGAAGTATTGTAAACTCCTTGCCTGCCCATGTGCGTATGTGGGCAGGCAAGGTCATCAAGAACCTTCAAAGAGTACAAAATAATTATTTTTATAACGCCAATAAATAGTTATAAAAAAAACACTAATTTTGCGAAAAAAGCATATACTATGCAACACCTATTCGAGAAACTGCAAAAAGTTACGTTCCAACGCGCCCAAAATAATACTACAGAAACTGTATTTTTTCAAATCAATTTTGATGAAACGGGTGCATATTTAGACATTACCAATGCAAAAGGAGCTTCAATAGAGGCTGATTACCATAACTATAGCGGAGCTACCAGAGATGTTTTGAGGGTTTGGGACAATATAAAACGCGAACTTGACTTCTCTATCAGTTGGGAAAATGCCTCTGAAAAATTGTATTTGGCGGAACACGATTATTTGATTTTTCAGCTTCAGCATTGCGACAATATCATAGACCATAAAAATAAAAAAATCCACTTTGCGAAAGGGGCAGGCAAGCTCGTACTTTCTATACAAGCACAAGACGAGGAGCGCAAACGCCTTGAGGCAAAACTTGCCCTTGCCTACGAAGCCGATACGTTCGCGCCACTACAGATGCTTACTGAAGGTTATGCCATACACGCCAATACGATTTATCAGGTAGGCGAGGTAGGCAAGAACTTTAGTCAGTTGGCGTTTTTTGAAACTGCCTTTCCTGCCCGTGATGTAGAAAAATATTTTTCCCTGTTATATTCCTATACTCAAAATGTAGAAGTGAATTATGAAGATTTTACTATAACTATAGATGATAAAAACCAAGTCGAGCCACAACCTACCATCATTTTTGAGAAAATAGACGAAGCAAATTCTTTGTTTTTGCGTGTTACGAACACTTTGCCCAATTTTGATACAGATTTTTTAGAAAAGTATGAACTCGATTGTGTGGCTTCTGTGAATGAAATGGAGCAAATCATCACTATCAAAAATTTGGCGGTAAGTTCTATAGAAAAAACTGTAGAGGAAGTTACGAAACTTATCCAAAAAAGCAAACCCAAAAAAGGCGAAGTAGGCGCGTATGCAGATGGAAATTTGGTCATTGTACCCGAAAATTTGGCGCGTGATTTTATTCGTATTCACTTGCCTGAACTGTTGCTTACTTACAACATCATGGGCGCGGAAAAACTGAAAAATTACAAAATCATTGCGACCATACCCAAGTTTAATTTTAGGCTTAATTCAGGGATTGACTTTTTGGAAGGCGATGCTTCTATGGAAATCGAGGGGCAGAAATTCAATATTTTTGATGTCATCAGCCAATACCAAAAGAACAAATATGTGCTGTTGAATGATGGCACGCAGGCAATTTTGAATGGAAAATATTTAGACCGCCTTGAGCGTATTTTTAAGAAAAATAAAGGCAAAGATGGCATCAAAGTATCATTTTTTGACTTGCCTTTGATAGAAGACTTGATAGGCGAAAAAGTTACAGGACAGGTTTTTGAGAAAAGTAGAGAGATTTTTGAAGGCTTCAACAAACTCAAGTCCAAACGCCTGAGCTTGCCAAAAGAATTAAAAGCCGACTTGCGCCCCTATCAACAACAAGGCGTGAAATGGCTCAACTATTTGCATGAAAATAAATTTGGAGGCTGTCTGGCTGATGATATGGGCTTGGGCAAAACACTTCAGACCATTACTTTGCTATCTACTTTGTACCCTGAAGCAAAGAAGCCTACACTTATTGTGATGCCCAAAAGTTTGCTTTTTAACTGGGAAAACGAACTGAAGAAGTTTAATCCCACACTTACGCATTACATTTATTATGCCCAAAACCGCGATTTGGAGGAGGCAATGAAGTCCAATCTTATCCTTACTACGTATGCTATGATGCGCAATGCGGTCGAGCAGTTCAAGGAGAAAGAGTTTTATTATATCATTTTGGACGAGTCGCAAAACATCAAAAATGTCAATTCGCAAGGCTCGAAGGCGGTTATGCTCTTGCAATCTGAACATAGACTTGCGCTCAGTGGCACACCTGTAGAAAATAATTTGACGGAACTTTATTCGCTTTTCCGCTTCTTGAATCCTGCTATGTTTGGTACGCTTGATGAATTTAACAAGCATTATGCCTATCCTATCCACGAAAACGCGGACAAAGATGTAGCATTGGAATTGCGCAAAAAAATATATCCTTTCATTTTGAGGCGTTTGAAAAAGCACGTTTTGAAGGAATTGCCCCCAAAAATAGAGCAAGTGCTGTATGTGGAAATGGCAGATGACCAAAAACGCCTCTACGAAGAAAGAAGGAAGTATTTTCAAGATTTTATCAGCTCAAAAGTGGCGGCTGAAGGCATCGAAAAGTCGCAAATCATCATTTTACAAGCTATGACTGAGCTGAGGCAAATTGCTTCTACCCCTGAAGGCAAGTCTGATGGCTTGATTGTTTCGGCAAAACGCGAGCTTCTTATCGAAAATGTAACAGAAGCTACTGCGAATGGACACAAGGTCTTGATTTTTGTTTCGTTCATCAATGCGCTCGATACGATTTGTGAAGATTTGGCAAATGCAGGTATTGAATATGTATCTATGTCAGGGGCGACTACAGACCGCCAAACGCTTGTGAATAAGTTTCAGCAAGACAAAAATTGCAAAGTTTTTGTGATGACACTCAAGACAGGTGGCGTGGGTTTGAATCTTACTGCGGCAGACATTGTGTTTATTTATGACCCTTGGTGGAATGTAGCGGCAGAAAATCAAGCCATAGACCGCACACACCGCATGGGGCAGGAAAAGTCTGTCCTTGCCTACAAACTCATCACAAAAGGCACGATAGAGGAGAAAATCTTGCAGTTGCAAGAAAAGAAAAAGGAAATTTTTGAAAACATCATTGGCAGTGATTCAGCTTCTATCAAGTCATTGAGTCAAAGCGACATTGAGTTTATGTTGGGATAAAAATATGTATAAAATACCTAAAGATGCGCTTTGGAAAGGGATTTTAGAAGAAATGTTTGCAGAATTTTTGCTGTATTTCTTTCCTGACTGGGCAAAAGAAAACGTAGATTTTGGCAAGGATTTTGAGTTTTTAGATAAAGAACTTGCTGAAATCATACCTGAATCACACGAAGGTAAACGCTATGCAGATAAATTGGTAAAGGTTTTTACCAAAGATGGCAAAGAACATTGGTGTTTGATTCATGTAGAAGTACAAGGTTATGAAGACCTTGATTTTGCGTTGCGTATGTACCAATACCATAAACGCATCGAGGAACGTTATAATAAAAGTATTGCCGCAATCGCTATCTACACAGAAGGCAATCTAAAATACCACCCTTCTATGTATCGCAAAGAGTTTTTGGGTACTGAGATTATCTTTCGTTTCAATACTTTCAAGATAAAAGAAAAGACAGAAGCCGAGTTATATGTGCCTAACAATCCTTTTAGCATCATTATGCTTACCGCACACAAGGCATTGCAAGCAGGAATGTTGAAAGACAAAGCACAAATGAATTGGAAAACCACACTTATCCGCCAATACATGGAAGCGGGTTATACAAAAGAGAAAACACGCAAAATCATAGAGTTTATAGCATTTTATGTGAGCTTTGAGGCAGAAACCTCTGTAGAAAAATTTAAAAAAGAATTATCCACCATTATTCCTGAACGAAAAAATATGGGCATCGAAGAAGAAATCTTGGCAGAAGTTGCTCGCCAAGTAGAAGCAAAAGTTACGCAACAAGTTACGCAACAAGTTACGCAACAAGTTACAATGCAAAGTAAAAAAGACGCTGTAAAACGTATGCTCAAAAATAACTTCACTGAATTACAAATCAGGGAAACTTTTGAGGTAAGTGTTGATTTTATCAAAGAAGTCAAAAAAGAAATGTAAAAAAAGCCCCTAACTCCAAAGAGGAGGGGCACGAGCTTAAATTTATGCAAAGGAAAAACATCAGTCTAAAGCAATTTATCCAAAGTCTAACCACCAAAGAAATTCGTGCTTGGGCGGGTAGTACTATTTATGGGCGTGGAAAAGAGTATTTTCAAAATGACCAAGTAGAGAGTATCGAGATAGAACAACACCAAAACGAATACGAAATATCGGCAGCAGTAGAGGGCAGTTCTGACGATTATTGGGTAAGCATCAAAGAAAAAAGCAGGACTATCCACATAGATTGCGATTGTCCTTATGATGGAATGCCCTGTAAGCACATAGTCGCAGTGCTACTGGCACTCGAAGACGATAAGGCAAACTATGCCAAGATGATAGAAGAAATCCCTACAACACAAGCAAAAACAGAAAATAATCCCGACATGGCAAAAAAAACAATCCAAGAAATATTAAGAGAGCTGACAGGCATAGGCTTCGATGTAAAAAAAGGTACTCAAGCGCAAACCGCAACTGCCAAAAAGCAGGAAGTAGCCCAGCCTGTCTATAAGAATACGCCTGCCTACAATACGGTAAGAGAGGCTATAGAAAGAAACTATGACGTTTTGTCGCTCAAAAGATTTCAGAAAGATTATTTGATACCTTTTGTAGATCAGCACATCTCTGCGCTCACAACCAACCCTTACCTACTGACGAACTACAAAGACACGAAATCTGTTGTCAAGGCTACTTTAGTCAATCTTAAGGCGTATCTATATGCAGATGAAGCGGTATTCAAACTATTTTTGAATTGGTTGCCTGTAGAAATTCGGCAGTCTATTGAAGCCGTTATTTGGCGCGGTGGAATCTCTCCTGAAGAAATGAAGGCAGAGTTTAATTTTGATGTCATCACGCCCTTACAAAAAAAGAATTACTATTATTATGAACCTAAAGGTGAGATAAAGGAGATAGGCACCACATTTTTTGTGCTGAATACCCTGAGCAGGCAAGAAATTGGCTATTATTACGGAAATGCCCCCCAACCATCTAACAAATATTACTGCAAATTCTCACACCAACTTACCTACCCGTCTGCTATGCTGGCGGTTTTACGCACTTACCTGCCCACGCCTACTTTAGCTCCTGCACAAATAGCTGAAAATACGCCCATATTTCAGGGCGAGGATAATATTTCGTCCCTTTTCAATTATGCCATCACGTATATGGAGCAAGGTAAACTTGAACTTACCAAAGCAGGCAATATCAGTGCGGCACAAATAACTAAGTTTCAAAAATTTTTGAATTTACCTGAAATCTTCCCTGCCCATACAGATAAATTACTTGCCAATATGCGTACAAAAATCTGGGCAGAATGGCTTGGAAATTATATTTTAGATGGTTATGGGAATAGAGCAGATTTAGATAAAAATATTTTGCAGTATTCTTTTCAAGAGTTAAGCAGAAAACTCTGGAAAGACTTTCCTAAGTTTTGTTATACGATGTCATTCATGACGCATTTGAAGGGAAACGGACAAGCGATGGCAGTACGTTATCATGAGGCAGTTTGCAAAATTGTTCAAAAACTTTCCCCAAATACTTGGACTGATATAAAAACACTCTTTGAGAATGAAATGTTTGCGCAAAGCCTCCCCATGCCTATAGACCCTATATATCTTAATTACTTAAAAGCAGAGAATGGAGAACAACATATAGTTGTAGGTACACCCAATAGCAAAATTTTATTAGAAAAACCTATGTTTTATGCGGCTATGGCAAGTATGGCGGGCATGGGCTGGTTGGATTTGACTTTTCAGGAAGGGTTTATCCCGCCCAAGTCTGTCTGGGCGATAGAAAACGGCTTAGCTACTGATTATATCAGTTATTTTGAGGTTTTGTCTGCCATTCGCATTACGCCTTTGGGTGCATACACTATGGGAATGACTAATACCTATACTTTGCAAGAAATAGAGGAGGAAGTACCACAACTTGATGAAAACAGTCTTTACATTTTCTATAATGGCAAAAATGCCTCTCTACGCGCCATCATACAGCAGACAGCGCGGTTGGTAGGCAAGGATTTGTACAAAGTGGATTATGAAAGCGTATTGGGCGATTGCGCAAACTACAAACAAGTGCAAAGCAAAATCAATATATTCAAAAAGCTCCTTTCTGCCAATCCGCCAAAGGTTTGGAAAGACTTTTTTCAGCAACTAAACCAAAAATCTTACGAGTTCAAAGCCCAAAATGACGAATATTTTGTGTTTTCTTTGCCTCAAAATACAGAACTTATCAATACCATTGCGCGTGAGCCAAATCTAAAAAAATATATTCTCAAAGCCGAAGGCTATATGATACTTATTCGCAAAAAAGACTTGAACAATGTGAAAAAACAACTCAAAAGTTATGGCTTTTTAGTGGACTTTTTGGGAATAGAATAGCTTAAAAATATAGGGCAATCAGATTTGATTGCCCTTTTTTTGTATTCAAAACCTATGCCTAAGCATATCGTTTATTTACCACTCACCTACTATCTCCACAATTTGTTGGAATTTTTGATAAATGCGGTCTTGGGTTATATTTTTGGAAAGTTCATACAACTCAATTCTAAAGTTCTTTCCTTGCCATGTCAATTCCCAGATACAATGCGTAATTTTGCTTGGTGCTTTAAAGCGGTTCTTCTTCGGCTTTTTCTTGTCTTGCCGCAATGAAGCATCTATCACACCTTGCAAATCCTCCACTTTTTTAGTGGAGAGTTCTGCTGTAAAATACCTTTTAAAATTTTCTCTGAGTGTACTTGTTTCAGTGTAGGAAGTCTTATTGTCTTTGATGTGCCAAGTCTTATGTATGCTTTGGCTATCCTTTGCCTTTTCTATCTCTATGATTTGGAGTGAAAAGGTAAAAGATGTATCTGTTTGTGCAGATGCTTCGACACAACCGATAAGGAACGAGTAGAAAATAACTTGAGAATATTTAGCCACGCTGTAAGCGTCTGTTATCGAGCTTTTACGCGGTTAAGCAATACCAACAGACGCTTACAGCGTGGCTTCGCGTGAGTGAAATTATCATGTTATTTTATTTTCATTCCTAAGAAAGAGCAAAAATAAATAAATGTATTTCATTCAGTAAAGTGTTATTTCAGCACCTTTACAGATACAGAAAAAAAAGTATGCAATTCGTTTACTTGGGTATATTGGGCGTGTAAGGGATTTTCAGACGTAAGTGCCACTTGGATAAGTCCAATGCCTGCCCCTTTGCTACGTTCGCCCGGTTTGCCGCTTCTTTTTTCGCGTTTGTATTCGCGGAGGGCATCTCGGTCGAGGGTATTGATATGCTCACAAGCCTCCACCAACTCGCTAATGTATTGATTTTCAACTAAATTACCACAACCAAACGTATAATGCGCGTTTGCTTCTGTGATGAGTATAGTGCCTATGCTTTCTGTTCTATCGCCTGATATTTTCTTTTCTGCTGAATAAAAAAGTACATTTTGGGCTAATTCCATAAAGATAGCAAAAAGTTTACGGCTTGCACGTGGATTATCGGCAAACTTATCGCGAATATCACGACTAAGCTCCGCCATAATTATATCCGTAACAGGTCCTTTGTATGATATAAGTACATTCTTACCACTTGTGAATGTATAATAGTCAAACAGATTTAGTTCATTTTCCATAATCTAAGTTTTGCAGGCAAGTTAAGTGTTTTTTTTTGAAAAACCCCAAAAAGTGTATTTTAAATAATTATATTCGTTTAATTCCTCGTTTCGCGTGTCCCAGCATAACGTTGATAACTGTCTATGTTTTTATAAATCACCACTACCCAAGCCACCAAAAAAACAATCCATGCAAAAAACAGCTCTAAAAACAGCCATACTTCATAATCACGCGCTCGCGGCAATACAAAACAGAGTATCACAAAAAAGAGCATCACACCAAGCATATAATTGATGACTTTAGGTGTAAAAAAAGTGCCTTTTTTTATAAGAACACAAAGCCTTACAAAACCTGCCCACAAAAAAAGTGGATACATATAGACTTTCCAAGTAATCCCTTTGGATAGAAAAGCATACAACAGCACAAAAACAAGTGCTGGCGCGAGCGCGTATAAGAATATTTTTTTCCTAAAAGCTATCTCTAAAACGATAAAAGCTACCCAAAATAACAAAGCATGAAGCCCCAAATAATACAAATCAATCGTATTCAAAACGATTTGTCCCCACCCTACTAAGTTTAAAAAAACAGGATAAATAGGTAAATACCAGTTCAGATATGCGAATCTTTTTTGAAAAGATGCCCAAAAACCAGACAAAGGTCTTTTTACCATTTTTTTTAGGAAAATATGTGAAAATACATACTTCCCTGTCAAAAGTAGTAACAAACTAAGCCCAATATGAATGTATATAGCTATCTCTCTACTCATAATTATAGAAATATTGGCAAAGATAGCTTTTTTCTTGAAAAAAGCGCAACATAGCGAAAGAAATAGTTATAGCTTTTTCTTGAAAAAAAGCGCAACATAGCGAAAGAAATAATTATAGCTTATTTCTTGAAAAAAGCGCAACATAGCGAAAGAAATAGTTATAGCTTCTTTCTTCAAAACGT
>JAAFJK010000535.1 GCA_013298105.1 Cytophagales bacterium | reverse complement strand
GAAATTATCATGTTATTTTATTTTCATTTCTTCGCAAGAAGTCTAATAACTTTCTAAGAACCACTTTTTCTTGCCTGCCCCTGCGCGTACATGGGCAGGCAAGTTTTTTTAGCTATTGTGGCGGAAGTGCATCACATCTCCATCTTGTACTTCATATTCTTTTCCTTCGAGGCTCATCTTGCCTGCCTCTTTGCAGGCGGGTTCGGTTTTGTATTTTTGGTAATCTTCAAATTTGATTACTTCGGCTCTGATGAAGCCTTTTTCGAGGTCTGAGTGTATCTCTCCAGCCGCTTGGGGTGCTTTGGTATGCTTGCGGATAGTCCACGCGCGTACTTCTTTTACGCCTGCTGTGAAGTACGTGATGAGATTCAAAAGCGCGTAGCTTGAGCGAATAAGCATATCCAAGCCCGACTCTTTCAAGCCATATTCGTCCAAAAACATTTGGCGTTCTTCTGCATCAGCTATTTCGGCTATTTGGGACTCAAGCGAGGCGCATACGCGGATAAGTTGCGCCCCTTCAGCTTCTACCACCTTACGCAAAGCGGCTACGTGCGCATTGTCTTCGTGGAGGTGCGCCTCGTCTGTATTGGCTACATAAAGCATATCCTTCAGCGTAAGCAAAAAGAGGTCAGCTACAGCGTCTAATTCTTCTTCGTTGGGGTGCATGGCGCGGGCATTTTTGCCTTGCTCAAGATGATTCTTGAATTTCAAAAGAGCTTCAAGCTCAGTTTTGGCTTTAGCATCTCCAGACTTGGCGGCGCGTTCTACCTTGTTTATTTTCTTGTCAATACTTTCTAAATCTTTGATTTGAAGCTCCATTTCTATGATTTCTTTGTCAGAAATAGGATTGACAGCACCCGCAGAGCGGACTATGTTGTCATCTTCAAAACAGCGCACGACATGAACTATAGCATCTACCTCGCGGATATGCGAAAGGAAGCCATTGCCACGCCCCCCACCTTTACTTGCGCCTTTTACAAGCCCTGCAATATCCACAAACTCTACAGTGGCGCGGGTAGTTTCTTTGGGGTTGATGAGTTCGACGAGTACATTCAGTCGAGGGTCAGGTACATTGACGATACCCACATTGGGGTCTATAGTCGCAAATTCATAATTGGCGGCTACATTTTGGATATTGGTAAGGGCAGAAAAGAGGGTAGATTTTCCTACATTTGGCAAACCTACAATGCCACAGCGAAGTCCCATAATTTGAGAAAGTTTTTATATTTTTGCAAAGTTAGTACAAAAAGGGTGTATTTCAAACCTCAAACCTCTTACCTCAAACCTTTTTATGGTTCTCAGCTATCAAGAGTCTATTGATTTTATCCGCAACTTGCCTGCCCGCCTCGAGGCGCAGAGGGAAACTGTCCTATTTTTACCAAAAAAACTTGCTTTACAGGGTTTTGATGGGGCAGGCAAGCTCAAGTGGTGGTTTCGTGTGCCGTTACTTTTCCCACGTATGGGTGCAGCCGAAACGCTTGAAAACTATGCCACCCAGCTCTCGGAAGACTTGCCTACCTATTTGCTTTTAGTTTTACGTGCCAATGGCAACGCGGCTATCGGCTATTTTGAAAATGGTAAAATACTGAACCACAAAGTGATACGCAAGTATATGGTGCGCCAAAAACAAGGTAAATCTCAAATCAAGCACCTCAAGACACGCGGCAAGTCGCGGGCTGGCTCGCGGGTGCGCCTCGAGCAAACGATAGAGTTTGCAGAAGAAATCAATCAAAAATTGATAGATTGGGAAACTGAAGATGCCGAACGCATACTTGTCAGTAGCTCGATAGATGTTTGGAATTTGCTCTTTAAAGTAGATGTTTTGCCTCCTTTTGAGAAGCGCGATATGCGTTTGCGCAAAGTGCCTTATCACATTCCTACAGCCACTTTTGCAGAACTAAAAAAGGCGGCAAGACAAATTACGTGGGGGCAATACCAAGAGGTATAAATTTATTAGACTACTATACAATTTTTTATTTCGTATTTTTTATTTTCAACGTTGTCAATGGTCGAAGACCTTGACAAGCGTTGAAAATAAAAAATAATCTGCTTATTTTTCTTTTTTTGTACGATTGTCAAGGTCTTCGACCACCCGCAACGTACAAAAAAATAAAAATAGTTTTATATTTTTTTTTCACTTTTTAGTAATTTTAGGGGCTTAAATTGAAATTGTACAGTGGTCTGATAAATTTTATTCCATCATATCCCAGTCGGGCAGGAGATAAATGATAGTGCCTTTTTCGTTTACTTCTACCTCAAAAACGCCTTTTTGTTGGAGGCGTTCTAAGACTGTTTTTGCTTCATCATATTGGAGTTTGGCTTTCATGCAAAGCAGTGGCGTAGTTAGTTTTCCTTTGTGGGCTACCGCCATAGCTATCACTTCGCTGTCCGATATAGGCAAAACCACACTTGGGCGGGCAGGCAAGGCTTTGGGAGGCAAGGGGCGCGAAGGGAGTGGGTTCGTAAGAACAAAAACAGGTTGGTAGTTTTCGTCATATTCGTGCAAAAAAATACCTTCACTGAGCATGATATATAGTTTGCGCTCGGCTTCTGTGAAGTCGAGCATTGTTTTTTGTGCCAAAAGTCCTACATTGACTCGTCCGTTATTTTCGCGTGCTATGCGCATGACTTCTTGGTCAGAGATTTTGGCATTTATCTGTGCGTTTCGCTCATGCTCTATCGCAAAGAGATAAATACCGCCTCCAAGTGCCAGAAACGCCATAAAAATCAACAAGATTGTTATCATGGTGCAGTAGGTTTGAGTAAAAAACATCGTCTGTTTCGCAAAAATAAGTATATTTTTCGAATAAAATCGTACCTTTGCTTTATGAAATGGGAGGACATTTGACATTTATCATTTATCAGAGAATATTTAATATTTTTTTTGCGCGTTTATTTTGTGGTTCGTGTCCTTACGAACTATACCAAATCTAAATACAGTTTATGAATCAAATAACGCCTTTTGTGGGTAGAGAAAAAGAGATTGCGCTGTTTAAGCAGTGCTTCGAGGCTATCTTGCCTGAAAACGCAGGCAAGCCCGAATATGCAAACTTACCTAAAATTCTCTCTTTTTATGGGGCAAGTGGGGTAGGCAAGACGGCTCTTAAGAATAAACTGCTCGAAGTGGCGCAAGAGATGTGTCCTGAAGTGGTTTTGTGTTTATTTTTTAATGATGGGTTTGAAGTGATTGAATTGTCAGATGGTAAAGAATTAAAACAAGACTTAATTTCTTTAAAAATTGTTCAAAACAAACAAATGCTAAAAAAAACAAATACAGGCTTTTCTCATGAAGTTTTTATATTAGATTTTTTAGATATAAATAATTGTTTAGATGATATACATCATCAATATTCTAAAAGCCCCATTATTTACATATTTGAAAGTGAGGACTTATATTGCAAGGCTTATGCAAATCATACAGAAAAATATCCTAACACCTTTTTATTATCTTTCAGTAAAATACAAATTTTTGGCTACACTAATAAACAAGAATTTGAACTGAATATTTTGAATTTATCAAGCAAACTTAAAAACCTATCACATAATTTTGCTAACTACAATCATTACGAAAAAGAACTAAAACCTCTCAATTTCAACGAAAGCAAAACCTTCCTAAATGGTTTTTTTAGCCAATTTGATGATGAATATTTACGCAAAATCTATGAATATACCAAAGGCTATCCTGAACAGTTAAATTTTTTGGTAGATTTGGTAAAAAACAACCGTGTTTCGGCAGAATCGGTACTAACACACTTGATAGAAAACAAGGGAGAAGCTTTAAAAGCCTTAGAAACAGCAGACAAAACCAACGAAAACCTAACCGAAAAAATCATCAGTGTAATGACCCACAACTTGAATAATAAGTTTGCAGGGCTTTTGCTTGATTTTGATTATTTGAAAAACAAGTTAGTCAATATTGCGAAAGATGAGGCTTTAGAAGAAGTATTGGCTTCATTTTACAAAGGTTTGCGCGAGTCGGCAGATATGTTTTCTTTGACT
>JAAFJK010000798.1 GCA_013298105.1 Cytophagales bacterium | reverse complement strand
GTCCTACCCCACTAAGTTTTGAGAGGGCAGGCTGTACGCGCTGTTTTACCACATCATAGAGTTCGGTAGGCGAGAGCTTTGCCGTAATGCCTATGCGCATGATAGGCATTTCACTGAAGTTTACCTTATTCAGCGAGGGCGACTTGACATCTTTTGGCAACATAGCCACTATAGCGTTCACTTTGCGCTGGGCATCTGCCATGATTTTGTCTGTAGGCGTACCCGGTTTCAACTGTACGAACACTAACGACACACTTTCCTGCGAATAGGAACGAATGCCCTCGATGTTTTCTAAAGACGCTACAGCATCTTCTATTTTCTTTGTAACAGAGTTTTCCACTTCTGAAGGCGAGGCACCAGGGTAGAAAGTCATTACATTGAATACAGGAAAGTCCATTTTTGGTAACAGTTCGTACCCTAACATGGTGTAGCTAAAGTATCCCAAAAAGGTCAAGACCGCAAATATCACAACGATAAGGCTGGGTCTTTTGATAGCAATTTCGGTTAAAGACATATTGAAGGTTGAGAGTTGATTTGTTGAAAGTTGAATTGTTGAGAGTTGAAAGTTAAATTGTTGATTCTCCCCTTTGGGGTAGGGGGCTTTTTATTCCAAAATTAAAAGTTGTTTTTCGAAGTCAATAGTGAGTTTTTTGCCTTTGAAGAAATCTAAGCCTAAGTAGCCTACATATTTATCAGCATCAATATACACCTCAAATACTGTTACCAATAAATCCTCCACAAAAGAGTCTAAGGCTTCTATAATTTCTACATTTACTTCTCTGCCTTGTTCTTCTCCACTTCCTGTGAAAATTGGTGTTTTTCGTGCATTTTTCAGATTAAGCCCCAAAATACGCGCAAAGTCTGTATGAATTACTGTATTTGTGCAACCTGTGTCTAAGACCATTTTGCATTTATTGTCAAGATTTATATTGACTTCTACCACAATCAACCCATCTTGTTGTAAAGAAAAAGGAAACTCAATCATTTTGTGGTTTGTGAATAGTGCCTATGATAAACTTTTTAGGGAAACGACTCTTGCCTGTGAAGCGAGGCGAGTAAAAATTATATTGTTTTTTTGCTTTGTACGCAGGCAAGTTTTGTTCTGAAAAATCAATAAAACTTGCCTTATCAGCATCAGCATATAATACAGTTCCTACAGAACCATCTAAAGACTTGTTTTTTTCACTTTCAGCATAGCCCACCATTACCCACGCATCAGGGTAGCGTTCACATATTTCTGTCCAAGTGAGGAGGTCGAGAGAATAATTGAGAGTTGTCATGGCTTTTTATTCCAAAATTAAAAGTTGTTTTTTGAAGTCAATCGTTAGTTTTTTATCTGCAAAGAAGTCTAAGCCTAAATAGCCTACATATTTTGCACGGTTTATATTCACATCAAAAATAGTCAAAGTCAAATCTGCTACTGTGTGGTCTAAGGCTTCTATCATCTCTGCCACTATTTCTTTGGCGTTTTCTGTTTGGCTACCTGTATTTATGATAGTTTTTTTAGCTTTTTTCAAATTGAAACCCAATTTTTCGGCTTCTTTGGTATGCAAAACTGTATGACTGCAACCTGTGTCCAATACCATAAAAAAGCGGTGTTCTAAGTTGATAAAAACTTGTACGACTATCAAGCCATCTTCTTCTATTGAAAAGGGAAAAGTTGTCATAATTTAGGCGGTTTCTTTATCTTCTACTTTTTTGATGATAAGTCCCAAACGTGGCGTTGCTTGTTTTTCTGACTTGCCTGTATAACGCGCCATATAAGAGTTAAAAGCCTTTTTTGATTTGTATTCGTGAATATGTGTGGAGGAAAAAGTGGTAAAAATGTCTTCGTCTGCCTCAAAATATAACACACTGCCCATACTTTCGTTGGGGTGTTTTTTGCGTTCACTTTCAGCATAGCCCACCATTACCCACGTATCAGGGTAGCGTTCACATATTTCTGTCCAAGTGAGGAGGTCGAGAGAATAATTGAGAGTTATCATGGCTTTTTATTCCAAAATTAAAAGTTGTTTTTTGAAGTCAATCGTTAGTTTTTTATCTGCAAAGAAGTCTAAACCTAAGTAGCCAATATATTTGTTTTTTTCTACTGCCACATCAAAAGTAAGAATTTCTAAGTTTTCTACTATATGCCCCAAACATTCTACAGTGTCCATAGTGATTTCTTTGGCAGGTTCGTGTTCTTTGCTACCTGTTCGCACAGTAGTTGTTTTACGTTTATCTAAGCTAAATCCCATTTTTTGCGCCTCCAAAGTAGTGATAACAGTATTTGTACAACCTGTATCTAAAACCAAGTGCGCTTCATGTTTCATATTAAACTCTACTTTCACAATGATAAGGTTGTCATCATTTTCTAAAGAAAAAGGATATTCCATCGTTAAGCTACTTTTTTGAGAAAACTTGTTACTTTCTTGCCTTGTGTGGTAGGCAAGTTGCCTGTATAGCGATTAAAAAACTTCTTGTATTGCGGATTTTTTTCTAAATCTTGCATATTCGCTACAGCATATTGCGCAAAAGCAAGTTCATCTGAGTCTGCAAATAAGACATATCCGCGTCTTTTTTCTTCTGAAAATGCTGTTTCATTTTCAGGCAAGCCCACCATTACCCACGCATCAGGGTAGCGTTCACATATTTCTGTCCAAGTGAGGAGGTCGAGAGAAGTGTTTGGTGTTGTCATGAGATATGATAAATTGTTTTTACTTATTTGTTAAAAGTAGTTAGTTCTGCAAAAAAAGAACTGAAATAGGCTGTAAAAAGGCGTTTCAAACGCCCTTGCCTGCCTGCGCAGTATTGATGATGCAAAGTAATGACTTTTTTTCGAGAATGACAAGTTTATTTGGTTATTTTTTACTGAAGTGTCGTTTTTTGGGAGTGAACTGTAGCCTTGCCTGCCCGCCCAGCGTGGTAGGGCAGGCAAGGTTATTTTTTAAACCCTACCTGTTTGCCTTGCTGTCCGAGATACTCGGCTTCACAAAGTTGTTGAAGTATGCTTAGGTTGGGTTCTTGGTCATTCAAGAGGTTCATGAGCATATATTTACGCGAAACGTTATTGATTTGTCCGCCTGAAAGTTCATAACCTTCAGCCAAAGATTTTTGTTGTGTATCTTCAAGTTCAGGCATTTTGCTTTCCCAAATCTTTTGGCGCGTGAGTACATCAGGCTTATCGAAGCGTATTTTGTAAAGAAAACGCCTTTCAAATGCCTTGTCCAAATTGGTAGTAAGGTTTGAAGTAGCCAACAAAATCCCTTCAAAGTCCTCTAATTCTTGCAAAATGATATTCTGCATGGTGTTGTTCATCTGGTCTGCACTGCTCTCGACCTCAAAGCGTTTGCTTATAAGTGCATCTGCCTCATTCAAAAAAAGAATCGGACATTTGTCATAATAACTTTTGGCGCGTTTGTAGTTGCGGAAAATCTGTTTTACTTGTTTTTCGGACTCGCCTACATATTTATCGCGGACAGTGGACATATCCACCATCAGCAGTACGCGCTGGGTTTGTTGGGCAAAGTTGTAGGCTACTTGGGTTTTGCCTGTACCAGGGTAGCCATAAAAAAGTGCCGTAATGCCAGCCGAAACACCTTTATTTTTGAGTTTTTGGATAGCTTTTTGATAATTTTCTTCTATGAACATATTGCCCAAAAACGCCAGCTCTTTATTTTCTTGCTCGTTGAAATGCAAGGGTGAGGTCTTGACTTTATCAGGCAGTAGCACGTTGAAGTGTTTGGGTTGAAACGCCTTATGCTTCTCAAGCGTATTGATGTCATCTGCAAAAAAGAAGTCAATCGCCTTCTCAGTCAAAGTCATTTCCTTGCCTGCATAATACCCTTCCTCCGCAAACTCTATCCAATCTTCCTCCACGAGTCTGTGTGAGCCAGACATGAGTTCTTTTTTTACCTTCACTTTGCTCTCCATAGAGTCGTAGGCATAGAATATGAACCGCTCCACATCAGATTCCATCGTATCGTTCACGAATCCGTAGGCAAGGTAAATGAGCAAAATCATTTCATCTTCATTGAATCCGTCCAGCATTTTTTGTACCATATTGAAGTGCGTGGCTTTGCGCAAAAGGTTCATCACTTCTTGTATCAGGTCTTTGGTACTTTGGTTGTTTTTTTCGCGGCTGGTTATTTGCTCATAGAGGCGTTCCATGAGTTGATAGACTGTTTCCATCTGAGGATAATGCTCAAGTGATTTGCCCGTAGCGATAGCCTCAAACACAAAGCCCGAAACTTGGTATTGGTTTGAGATGGTTTGTAGGTTGTCGTAGTCGGTATTTCTTTGCAGGAGTCGTTTGGTAGCAAGCGCGTTCAGGGTAGGAAAGTAGGCGACCGCTTGGTAAGTCGTACAGCCCAAAAACTGGCTAATGGTTTCTAAACTTGCCTCCTGATTGCCGATATTGATAGCAAAAATGACTGCAAATAGGTATGTTTCGTCTTCTTGAGTATTCAGCCAAAGACTTACTTCAGTCAGGGCTTCTTGGAGTTCGGGGGCGATTTCTTGGTCTGTATTTTCTTTGTTGTCGGTTTTCTTTTTCTTGTCTTTGGTTTTGTTTTTAGTAGTTTTGAAGTCAATTTTTTTGCAGGCGTTGGCTATTTTTTCCAGACTGCCCAGCATAGAAGGGAGATTTTTCGATAACATTTTGCAAAAGTAAGCATTTTTGGGCAAATTTCCAAAATAAAAATCGTATTTTTAGACATTAGACTTCTTGCGAAAGTGCTATTTTTGATACCTCAACCCTGCCCTTCTCCAAATGGAGAAGGGTTAAAAATACTTTCGCAAGAAGTCTATTCAAAACGTATAGTGGTAAGGCTTTTTCAATCATTCGTTTTTTTCGGTTGGCAATCCGAAAAAACAAATACCTACTATAGCTTTACTTACAAAAAACTT
>JAAFJK010000711.1 GCA_013298105.1 Cytophagales bacterium | reverse complement strand
CCTTAAAATTCAACAAACCTGGCGTGATGCTATTATTCAAAGCTACTCCAATAACATTTTGAGGAAAATAATTATCAAACCCCCAATACGCCAACTCTTTGCTACTTTGCAAAGCAGGCGTTTGCATGAACACATCATCATCATTCCGCAAGTGCGGACTGCGCGGACTGCCCCACCAATATTGCCCAACATTAGCACTTTTGGTAACAACTATACCCGAACCAATCACAAAACAATCATTATCAAACATATTCGACCATTTTTTAGGCGAAAATACACCCAAAACACCCCAAAAGAAAGGACTACAAAAAAGCCCTTGCCTGTGTATGCAAGGGCTTTTGTTATCCATTGGGAGGCAATAGCGCGTACAGCTCCACAGCCCGAAGCCAATAATATAGCCTACAGACTTCTGTTTTTTCGCCTTTACGCGCCACAGTTGCCACACATCGAGGCAACTCGTCATCATCACTTACCCCGATAATATCAAATAAATGAAGGTTCAAAAAGTGATTTTTCCCCATATTGTCTATAAAATTTAGCATATTTGTAAAAATTTATAAATTGTTTAACCAAAGTTTCGAAAAACCCTCGCCTGTAGGCAAGGGCTTTTTTTTTAATTCAAATTCAATTCGTGATACCCCCCAATTGCCTGCTCACGAACCGCAGGCACATAATCAGGGCAGATTTTTTGCGTAAGACCAGATTGGATTTTGACCAAATCCATCTGCAAACTTTCAAGCGCATCGAGCTTATCAATGAGCGCCCAAACCATACGATTTTGCGATTCTTGGAACGCTTGATAAACGTCCAACAAACGGTCTTCAATTATCCGTTCCAAGAACGCTTTATCCGTTCTACGTATAGAACGGATAACGTTTAGGCGTTCTGACTTAATTTTTTTTCGTTTTTTCATTTTCTAAGAAGTGTTGTTTAAATTTTAGACGTATTCAAAATCGACATCAACCACCTCGACTTCAGGTTCAGCGCACACACATTCGAAAATTTCAGGCGCATAGCTATTCAAAATTTTGAAAATGTGATTGAAATTCGTTTGCGATATATGCAAAAGGTTTTGATGCTTCTGCACATCAATAGCAAATTTACCCAAATCAATAAGTAAATTTTCCAAATAGCTGGGAGGAGAACAAGCACACATAGCTATACAGTAGGGGAGGAGAGAAGTTCGAGTTGCTTACCAAACATTTCAAGGTCAAGCCCTGCTTGTTCCGCTTCGAGAGTGCGGATTTTCTTTTTAGAGATGGCGATTTCCTGCCCAAGTTCCGAATCAGCCTGCTTTTTTTGCAGACCTTTCAAACAGCTTCGCTCTTGATGCAAAGCCACAAACACTTCAGTAGCGCGGTTGTGCGCCTCTTGCCTGCCAAAGAAATGCTCGAAAAGCACACGATAGCACTCGTCTTGGTAAGCCTCCAAAATTGGTTGTGCTTTTTCATTTACCTTGTTTACATCAATGTTTGATAGCCAACCGTTTATGTGTGAGATAGGGAGGCAAGCCATTTCACGCATACCACGTGACCCCACAACAGGCAAGATGCACATAACTTTGGCAAGACTTCTATTATTTTTGATAGCATCAATAGCTTTATCAGACCGCAAACCAATATGTTCGCAAATGGGTGTAACAGCTACGTAAAAATTTTGATTGTGTTGAATGCAAGGTATCTCAACACCTTTGAAGATAACTAAATCTTTCATAAGAAAATAGTTTTTTTAGGTTCAAAATTACAGCCATTCACCCCCCCGCAAGTGGGGGGGAATAGGCATTTTATAGGGTATTTTGTAACCAAAAACATAGCTTCACCCCCCACAAAAAAACACCTCCATACAGCACTGCAGTTGCTGTAAAGAGGCGGTTAGTATGTAGGTAAATACAAGCATAGCACTATGTTTTTGAGTAACATAGTGCAAATATAGTTTGTACTTTTGAAAGTACAAGCATTTTGTATTATTTTTTTTCAGTCCCTATTTGAACCAAGATTAAATCATTGAGTTCAGGTATCCTTCGTATCTGAATTTGCCTTCTTTTTACCCAAGTGTTCACTCTATCGTAAGAAACACCCAAAAAGTTAGCATATTCTTTTATCGTCATTTCCTTGCTTGTATCAATGATAATCGTGCTTTCTTGTTCTTTTACCATAGTTTTCATGTGGCAAAGTTAGTGAAATTTATTATTTATTCTTGTACCATTTAGAAGCTAATACCTTTTCATTTGTCTGCAAACTTTCTTGTTTTGCTATTCTAAGCAATATTTCGCCACAAGCCACAGCATCACTCAA
>JAAFJK010000415.1 GCA_013298105.1 Cytophagales bacterium | reverse complement strand
TATCTTGTATATTTTTTGTAGCTACACGCTATTTTTTCATTTGGTAGGGTTTAGGGTGGATTTTTGTTTTTGGTGGGCAAATATAGATAGCTTGAGTAAAATATGCAAATATTTGCTAAAAAAAGAGCAAATATTTGGAAAAAAGAAAACGTTTCTATAGATTTGCAAAGACGTTTCAAGTTTTCTTAAGACATTGACTCACAAAACCTTATGCCTTTTAAGATATTGGATTTAGAAAAATTACGCGCAGGTATTTCAGGTATAGACTCCGATTTTGGAGCTTATACGTCAGGTTGTGCCGTTTTTTGCCTTACCCATCAAGGACATGAAAGTGGCGTAATACTTGAAGTAAAAGATATTGAAAATAAAGTTATTGAAACGTTTAAAATAATTTGGGAGAAAGAATTAACAGAAAATAGCCGTCAATCCTACCAAGATAAAAAAGATACAGCTAACCATGCAGGAATGGCATTAGCTATTTTGTTGATACTTCAACTAACTGATTATGATGATTTTAGAAGGACAGAATCAAATGGAGTAGGCGTGGATTTTATGCTTAAAAAAGTAAGTGATGATTTTGATTTTGAATCCTCTGCACGGTTGGAAGTGTCCGCTATTTTAGCAACAACGCCTAAAAACACGTTGCGTACAAGACTTAACATAAAAATAGAACAAAGCAAAAAATCAGACTACATGGGAACTGATGCCTGTGTTATAGTTAGTGACTTCAAGAAACCAGAAACGTTTTATCATCTTAGATTAGTCTAAAAACATGACAAACAGAGAACTTCACGAAGAAGCAATGCGTCTTTCGCATTTGGCTTTCGTTGCCTTAGAAGAAGGCAACGAGCAGGAGGCTCTTGCGCTGTATAGTCAGGCTTACGAAAATGAGAAAAAAGTGGCACTTGATTTCTTAATAAATGGTGCAGGCAAGGAATTCAGCAAAGCTATGGTTTTTAAAAGTGCAGCGACTTTAGCTAAAAAAGCAAAATTATACAGAGAGGCTGAAGTAATGCTAAGTTTTGGCTTAACTGTCAATGCACCTACTCCATTGCTTGACGAGTTGCGGAATATGCAAGACGAAATTAACTTTTCAAGGCATTTGCAACTAAATGGCTTGCAATTAGATAACAACGAAATACAATTTTCGCTTGTGGGCAATTCAGTTAGTTTTGGTAAAATCCATTCTAAAGAATTTTTAAATCGATTTCAAATTATGGAACAGATTACTTACAGAACAGCGGAAAGGTTTGAAAAAATGCCTTACAGAAAGACAGGAACTGTATCAAGTGAAATAAAGCATTTATACGAGCCTTATTTATCTGTTCCTGTAGCAGGTAGTTATGCCGTTACAATATGTTTAAGCAAACCTGAATCCCAACTTGGAATTTTTGAAGACACGAGAGCGCAAAAAGTTATAGATGAAATTTTATTTTGTATTGAAAAGATCAATAACAATGATTTGGAAGCCATAGAAGACCACATACAAGATAAGGAGTATAGCAAAGACTTTATCGCTAAAGCTAAAGCCTTAGCCCCTGATGGAGATAAAATAAAACAAGTAGGCTTAACTGTTTTGCGAAATGGTAAGGAAAAAACAGTATCGTATCAAAAAATAGGGAAAGAAATTAAAGTAAATAATAAGCCAATTTCTTCAGAAACAGTGCCAACTAATCAAGTAATTATAGAACAAAAACAACTTGTAGGTATTTTACAAGTAGCTGATGGTGGAAATAACAAAATAAAAATTGTTACAAAGAATGAAGGCACTAAAGTTGTTTTTGTCCCCAGTGGATTAAAAGATATTGTAAAAATATTCTTCGAGGAAGAAGTGGTTATAAATGTAGAATGGAATGGTAAAAAAATGACCATGATAGATATTTTAGAAGCCTAAGAAACGTTGTATCGCATAACCGACCTCAAGCAAGAAATCTTGTATTTGCGTGGGCTTTTAGAAAAGGCACTTTTGAAATAAAAAAGCCCTTGCCTACCCACGTACATAGCGGGCAGGCAAGGGCTTTTGTACCCGCTATTCAAATACAAGTTTTTTCAAATCTTCATATACTTTCTCCAGCGAAAGTTCGAGCACATTCTCGTGCGCTTCACAAAGCGCAAGCAAGTGTGCATTTTGGGCATTGCCCCTTTTTTTGGCAACCGAATACGGTACTTCAGGGTGGAAAGTAACCATGGCATACTTAGAAAGATAGCTTGGATATTGTGCCTCCAAAAGACTTTCCAACTGCCTCATACGCAAAAAAGCAGGCTGGGCAGTGCCATCACGCATTTCATAAAAATTCTCGACCGCGAGGTCAGCTATAGCATCTGCATTGGGTTTGCGGTTTTTACCAAAGTCCTCAAAGGCAGTTACCCAATCTTCCCTTGCCTCCAGACAGGGCAAAAGCTCCAGACAATCCTCAAAAGAAGCGTTCATACCTTGCCCATAAAAAGGCACTATCGCGTGTGCCGCATCGCCAAGTAATAAAAATTTATCTGCAAAATGCCAAGGAAAACACTTCACTGTACCCAACATTCCTACAGGATTTTGCTGAAACTCATGGATAAGATTTGGGATAAGCTTGATGGTATCAGGAAAGACTTTTTCAAAAAATGCTTTGATTTCTTCTGCTGTTTTCAGTGTATCGAAGCTGTCTTTCCCTTCCATCGGAAAAAACAACGTACAAGTAAAACTCCCATCAAGATTCGGCAATGCGATAAGCATATACGTACCGCGAGGCCATATATGCAAGGCATTTTTTTCTATCTGAAAACCACCCTCAGCCAGCGCAGGTATCGTAAGTTCCTTGTAGCCATGTGCCAGAAACTCACTGCTTTGTGCGAAGGCAGGCAAGGCTTCCATAGCTTGCCTGATGACAGAGCCTGCGCCATCTGTACCAAAAGTATGCGCCGCTTGTGCCTCTACAAGCGTTTCTGAACTTGTAGTCCGCAAATACGAAACACCTTTCTCCAAATCCACTTCCTCAAGTGCATATCCAAAATGTAGCTTGATATTCTCAAAACTCTCCGCCAAATCCAAGAGCGCGATATTCAAACCACTTCTTGAGATAGAGTTGATATGCTCAGTTTGGTCTTTGCCATACGGTACGTAGGTAAGTGCGCCCTGTACGGAGTGCAACATACGCCCATGCATGGGGATAGCATACGCGAGTACCTCTTGCGCTATGCCCGCCTGCTCAAGCGCACGTATGCCTCTGCTTGAGAGGGCAAGATTGATAGAACGACCTGCCGCTACTTTGGCTTTGCGCATATCTGCACGTTTTTCGTACACATGGATATTGTAGCCTCGTTTTGCCAGAAAAATTGCCAATAGCGAACCTGTAAGTCCCGCCCCTATGATATTGATACTTCGCATGGAGATTTGCCTAAAATAATACGCAAATAAACAAAAAAAAAGTAATAATTGCGGGACAAAAGCATATTTCCACCTAAATTTTTGAAGAACCAAGCACTAATAAAGAACATTATGCCAATTCCAGCAGTTCTTTGGCACTTTTGATGGCACTTTCGGAAGGGGTAGCCCCGCTTATCATTTGTGCAATCTCAGTGATGCGCTCTGCTTCTGAGAGGCGTTTGATTTTGCTGAATGTGCGGTCTTTTGTATCGTCTTTATAGACAAAATAGTGGTGATTACCTTTTGCCGCGATTTGATGTAGGTGGCTGATAGAAATGATTTGGTGTTTTTGTGCCATTACCTGAAACATTTTGCCCATCTTCAGGGCTATCTCTCCTGAAATGCCCGTATCAATCTCATCAAATATCAGGGTAGGCAAGGAAGTCTTGCCTGCCAAGATATACTTAATGGCAAGCATCAAGCGCGAAAATTCACCTCCTGAAGCGACTTTGCTAATCTCTTGAGGAGCAATGCCTTTATTGGCACTAAATAAAAAATTCAGTAATTCAAGCCCTTCAGCTGTAGGTTCGGGAAGGCGCGTGCTTGTAATTTTGATAGTCGCATTGGGCATTCCCAAATCTATCAAAAGTGTTTTGACTTCCTGCTCGATGGCTTCTAAGACTGCGTGTCTTGTGGCAGAAAGGGCTTCGCCTTCCAAGTATAGATTTTTTTGCGCTTGTTCGAGGTCTTTTTTGAGTTGTTGAAGCTCATCATCAAAATTTTGCACTTTCAAGACCTTATTTTCGAGGTCTTTTTGGAGTTTGAGTAGTCCTGCAGTATCGTCTATTTGGTGTTTTTTCTGTAGATTATAAAGTAAGCTGAGGCGTTGTTGAACTTCCTCTATACGGACAGGATTGTGTTCTATATTTTCCTCCTCACTTTCTATTTCTTGCGCTATGTCGTGTAGCTCGATGCGTACACTTTCGAGTCGCTCTGCAAGCGTACTAAAAGTAGTCGAGAGATTAGAAATACTATTCAGGGCTTGGCAAGTTTGGCGAATTTGGTCATTGATGGCTACATCTGAGCGCGAGAGCAACTCTGCGCCGAGTGCCAATTTTGTTTTAATGTCTTCAGCCCCTTCAAGCATTTGAAGTTCTTGCTCAAGTGCCTCTTGTTCTTTGGGCTGGAGGCTGGCTTTGCGCAATTCTTCAAACAAGAACAGATTGTAGTCGTATTCTTTTTGTGAGTTAGCGTATTCTTTTTGGATTTTTTGGTAGTTACTTTTGGCAGTTTGATAGGTGCGGTAGGCAAGTTGATAACTTTCTACGGCTGGGGCATTGTTTGCAAAAGCATCTACTACTTTGAGTTGAAAGAGTTGATTACCAAGCAATAAGTTATCGTGCTGAGAGTGAACATCTATGAGGTATTGCCCAATTTGTTTGAGGCTTTCAAGATTTACGGGGGTATCGTTCACAAAAGCCCTCGACTTACCTGAAGGAGCTATCTCGCGCCTGATGGCTATCGGTTCTACATAATCCAAGTCCAATTCTTTGAAAAGGGCTTCTACATGGAAGTCTTCTATCCTGAATGTACCTTCTATGACGCATTTTTCTGATTCATTGGATAGCACACGAAGGTCTGCCCGATTGCCCAACAACAACCCGATAGCACCCAGCATGATAGACTTGCCTGCCCCTGTCTCGCCTGTAATGATATTCAGCCCTTGATGGGGTTGGAGGTTCAGTTCGTCAATCAATACATAATTTTTGATATACAATTCAGTCAGCATAAGAAGATAGGCTTTTTCTTTTGCAAAAATAGTGGATTTTTACAAAAAATGGTAATATCACTATTTTTTGTTAAAAATATTTTTATTTGCCCAAAAAACGCGCATATTACTTGGTAATGGTAATTTTTTGAATACGCCCTTTACTTTCTTGCAATCCTATTTTTTTGGCACTTTCGGCTATATTCATTTGTTTGCCTGTATAGCTATCGTATTTGGCTTTGAGCGAGGCATAGTCGGAGCGCAAGTTTTCGACTTCGTTTTCTATTTTGCTGGTATCGCGTATGAGGCGTTCGCCATAATGCACATTGGCAATATAGATGATAGCCAAAAGTGCCAAAAACAACAAATGTGGCAGATAACGCACCGCCACCTCGCCTCCTGCAAGCCGTTGGTCAGGCTTCAGGCTCACGGTTTTTTCTAATCCTCTGAATAATTCAAAAGGTTTTTTGTTTTTTCGAAAGGTATTTTCAGCCATATTATTTTTTTGTACCACAAAGTAAATCTAAAATCAACTAAAATGCAAGTTTTTTGCAAAAGTTTATGTTTTTTGCAGACTATTATACAATTTGATAAACAAACCACTATACAACAGACTTCTTGCGAAAGTGCTATTTTTGCTGCCTCAACCCTGCCCTTCTCCAAATGGAGAAGGGTTAAAAGACTTTCGCAAGAAGTCTAATTTCAAAATTGTGTGAAAAATAACGTTTGGTGGGACACCAAACGTGGTAAAAACAGTGTTTGGTGTCCCACCAAACACTTACAGCCCAATAACAGGAAATAGCTCGAATGACAGGTTCATAACATAAATGTACGCATTTTTTTTGAAATTGCAAAGGTCTTGAGGAAAAGGCTACTATTTTTGCCCAATAAAAGCCACATCTTTGGCTGAAATATCCACAAGTGCATAACGGTCTATTTGACAAATAGCCATTTCATCAAAAACATCAACCACATTTTTGTAAGTTGATTCTTTAGTGGCTTTTATGATGACTATGATGTCTTTACCTGTTTCTTGCAAGATGTTTTTTTTCAAAGTCATCATGGTTTTTCGTAAGCTCTCGGCATGGTAGGCAAGTTGTTTTTTGGGTGTATTTTCTTTCAAAATACCTTGATACAGATATATTTTCTGGTCATTGCCCAAAAGAAGCGTTACAGTTTGTTTGGCGGGTACAGGCATCAGGTCTATGATACCTTGCTCCTTGTCAGGCATAGCCAGTTGCATCATAGTCGGCTTGGAGAGCGAAGCCGTCAGGATAAAAAAGGTGATGAGCAAAAAGCCCAAATCTACCATAGGAGTCATATCTACGCGCGTGCTGAGGCGAGGCGAAGAGGAGGAGTTGATTTCTGCCATAGTTTTAGGAGAGTAAAGTTACAGTGGTTTACTCTCCCTATTCAGTTTTATTACAAAATTCAGAAACAAATTTACTTGCCTACCCCCGCTCACCAAAACAAAAACAATTTGACTGATTAGAAACGAGTAAAAAATAACGGTTGCCTGACAATTTTTTTGGAAGTGCCGAGTTTGTCATTGTGAGCAAAGCGAACAATTTTGTGCTTCGCTCAGGCTAACAAAGATTGTCAGACAACCTAAAATTACCACAAACACACAAATTTATTTGCAAAAAACCGCCTTTTGCCCTATCTTTGCTTAAAAAATAAGTGTATGAAACCTTTTGAAAAGTGGAAAACGGAGGAAGTCAAGCGCACCTTTGGACTTCATGAAAACCCTACCTTGCCTGCCCTACAAGCGTGGCTTGGCGCGGGTAGGCAAGCTGAGGAATCTGAAAAGGTACAAGTATTGGCTTTACAAAAGCTACTCAAGCAATATGTGAACTATTGGAATGAAGAAGATTTGAAAATATTTTTTATCATTCCTTTCTTGCAAGTTGTAAATTTTTATGAACTTGGGAAATATCGCCCCTTTTCAGAAGTTACTTTCGGAGCCGAAATTGAAGATGTTACGCATCAAACTCAAGATTTGCGTGGCAGAGTAGAATTTTTGGTGGCTACAGGTGAGCAAGACCCGCAAACGCCTTTCTTTTTTATCAATGAGTACAAACCTCACCTAAAAACCCAAAATGATCCACAAGGGCAACTTTTGATAGCCATGCTCGCGGCACAAGCCAAAAACAATGGCTTGAACTTGCCTATTTATGGGCTTTATACGATTGGGCGAAATTGGTATTTTGTGGTATTGGTAGGCAAGGAGTTTGGCGTAAGCGAGCAATATGATGCCGCTAATGCCCACATGATATGGGATATTTTCTCTGCCATCAAGCAAGTGAAAACCTATATCAATGAAAATTATGATAAGTTGATGGCATCGGGGAATTGAAAAATGATAACTTGCAAAAAGCCATCTTTTGCGCTATCTTTGGGCAGTTAAAAGCCTATTTCTTTTTTTGCGAATTGTCTAATTTTTGGGTAAGTTCTTCCAAATTTTCAAATATATCAAAATCGCCTTCTATTGTTTCGAAGCACATCTCTACAAAATCATCATCAAAGTAAAGATTTTCTACGGTTTTATTGGTAGAATAGTTTTTGAGTGAAGTGATTTTTACCCTTTTACCTTGTTGCAGTTCAATCTCAAATGTGTCTTCTACTTCTTTACCCAAACAATAATAAAAAACAACCATTTTATTTTCAGTAGTTCTGCAAATGAATATATCATACTCTGTATTAGCTATATTTTTCACGTAGCAACCTATTATTGTAAAGGCATATTGTTTTGTTTCAAATTTTTGCATTTTTTTATTATGTTTTCTAAAGAAGTGATACAGCCCGCCTAAAATACCAAATACAAGCAAAATCGTATATATGTATTGTTTTTCAGGCGGTTTAAACCCTGTTGCAAGTACAAAGCAAGCCATTGCCATCATAGTATATGCCGAAGTAAGTAACCCTGCTACAAAACTATCTTCCAATAATTTTCTATTTTGGTTTATCCAATTCATACCGCAAAACTACAAAAAACTTGCAAAAAACCTCCTTTTGCCCTATCTTTGAGCAATCAAAAGCATTTGCTCACAAAATAGTGGCAAGTAATTTTGAGAAAACCACGCTTTGCGCTATCTTTGCAACAAGGTGAAAAAACAATTACAACATGAATTACGATATTTCGCTTCAAGCGATGAATGCATTAGGCAAGGAAATTTTATCCAAACAGCCCGCTATTACCTTAGCAAAAGCAAAAGCACAAGCGGAGCGCATCAACAATCAGGGTTCTCAAAAAAACAAGAAGTTGAGCTATCTTTGAGCAATAAAAAGTCTATTTCTTCTTTTGCGAACTGTCTAATTTTTGGGTTAGTTTTTCGATTTGTTGTTGATATTGTTTGCTGATGTTATCCATTTTTTTCTGCATTTCTTCTATTTGTTTGGGTTCTATAGTAACTTTATTTTGTTTGGAATCAATAGAAACAGGGTTTTGATTAAATAAAGTTATCAAAATGGAGGCAAGGCTGAAAACTACTGAAGCAACTAAACTCCAAAAAGTCCAATTTAAAGACTTCGTAGCCAATGTCTTAGCTTCTGCAGCAGATGTTTCTGCTTTTTGCGCTTGTTGCCTCGCAAATCGAAGTTCGTCTATGTCTATAATATTGAAAAAATAGTCAGGATTTACTTTAAATGAAGGAGTTAGAGGCAGGTGTTTACTCAACTTTAAAGCAAAATAATCCATCAAAGCATCTACGTAATACATCTTTTCAGTATTCAAAGTTGTAAATTCTTGTAAATTGTACTCAGTTTTTTCATTCAAATTTCTCCTATTGCACATTTCTTTAAAAGCCTCTTGATAAGGGACATATTTTTTAAACAATTCAGTTTGAGGTGTTGAGTTGTATCCTTTGTACAGAATACAATAATCAAAATCGTCTTGGCTTAATAATTTTTGCTCAAATGCTGTTTTATACACATCAAATTGATGTATCTCTTTACCTGAAACCATAGCCATTTTCACAACTTCGTAAAGAAACTTTCCTACCTTCGTTTCATCAACATTCAAATTTTCCATAAAAATATCAAATTTATTGGGGGTTAAAAAATTACCGCAAAAATACAAATTTATTTGCAAAAAACCTCCTTTTGCCCTATCTTTGAGCAATCAAAACCACTCACTGCTCAATAATTCAGTAAATCAATAACTTAGTAATTCAACCATGTACTTAATCTACGACACCGAAACCACAGGACTACCCAAAAACGACTCCGCGCCCTTGACAGATGCCGATAATTGGCCTCGCCTCGTGCAGATAGCGTGGCAGTTACACGACAGCGCAGGCAAGTTGCTTGAGGCGCAAAACTTTATCGTGAAGCCTGAAGGTTTTAGTATTCCGTACAATGCCGAAAAAGTGCATGGCATTTCTACCCAACGCGCCACAGAGGAAGGCAAGCCCCTTGCAGAAGTTTTGGAGACATTTGCGCAGGCGGTAGGCAAGACACAAATCATTGTGGGGCATAACATTGTGTTTGACCTCAACATAGTAGGCGCGGAATATCACCGACTCGAAAAAGCCCCCCAGCCCCCGGAGGGGGAGGCAGGAGTTCCCCCTCCGGGGGTTAGGGGGCTTTACTCCACAATATTAGCAAACAAACCCTTTCTCGATACGAAAGAAGAAGCTACAGATTTTGTGGCTATAGCGGGGGGCAGGGGAGGCAAGTTTAAATGGCCTACCCTCACAGAACTGCATATAAAACTTTTTGGCGAAGGTTTTGAAGACGCGCATGACGCGGCGTATGATGTACGCGCTACAGCTCGGTGCTTTTTTGGGCTTTTGAACCAAAAAGTCGTGAAGCCACTCGATGATACCTTGCCTGCCAACATCATATATGAACCGCCTATTTTAGATGATGCTAATTTTGCCAAGAGAAAGCAGGAAAGGAAAGCATCAGATTCTCCCCCTTCGGGGGACGGGGGGCTTTTGGGTCTTACACTTCCCGAAGATTACGTATTTACGCATTTGCACCTTCATTCGCAATATTCTCTCCTGCAAAGCACCGCAGGCGTGAAAAACGTCATGAAAAAGGCAAAAGAAAAAGGTATGCAAGCAGTGGCGGTTACAGATTTAGGCAATCTCTTTGGGGCATACAATGCTACTGCGTATGGGGCAGACGAAGGACTGAAAGTGATTGTAGGGTGTGATGTTTTTATTTCTGACAAAAGAACGCAAACGCAATTTACCAAAAACCAAAGCGACCATCGAACCCTTGCTTTGCTTTTGGCGAAACACAAAGCGGGCTTTAGCAATCTTTCAAAACTTTGTTCTTTGGGACATATCGAGGGAATGTACGCCAATTATCCGCGTGTGGACAAGGATTTGATACAGCAATACAGCGAAGGTTTGATAGCCATTATTGGTGGTTTTGAAACAGAAATTTATAATAAGATTTTGGAGGAAGGCGAGGAGGCAGGAGAGCGTGCCTTGCAATGGTGGATGGAAGTTTTCAAAGATGATTTGTATCTCGAAATTTGTAGGCATAGTTTGGAGGCACAAGATTATGTAAATTCGGTTTTGGTGCGTTTGGGCAGAAAGTACCAAGTAAAATGCGTGGCTACGAACAATGTTTTTTACTTAGACAAAAAAGATGCAGAGCCTCACGACACGCTTCTTGCGGTAAAAGATGGCAAACCCAAATCTGAACCCAAGCATTTTGAACGCGGTTTGGTGGATTATATCAGGGGCAAACGCAGGTTTGGCTTTCCAAATGACGAGTTTTATTTCAAATCTACAGACGAGATGAAACGCCTTTTTGCGGACTTGCCTGAAGCCTTGCTTGCTACCCAAGAAATTGTGGACAAATGCGAACCGTACAAGCTGAAAAGCCAAATTTTGATGCCTAAGTACGAAATTCCTTCCGAGTTCGAAACGCAAGATGACTATCTCCGCTACCTTACCTACGAGGGCGCGAAAAAGCATTATGGCGAACCCTTTTCGCAAGAAGTCATAGACCGCCTCGACCTTGAGCTTACAGTTATCAAAAACATGGGATTCCCTGGTTATTTTTTGATTGTGCAAGATTTTATAAATGCAGGTCGGAAAATGGGGGTTTTCGTGGGACCAGGCAGGGGTAGCGCCGCAGGCTCTGCTGTAGCCTACTGCACAGGCATTACCAACATAGACCCCATAAAATACGACTTGCTGTTTGAACGCTTTTTGAACCCTGAGCGTGTGTCTATGCCCGATATTGACATTGACTTTGATGATGAAGGCAGACAAAGCGTAATAGACTATGTTATCAAAAAATACGGCAAAAACCAAGTAGCACAAATCATTACCTACGGCACGATGGCAGCGAAAATGGCTATCAAAGACGTGGCACGTGCCTTAGAATTAGACATACCTACCTCCAATCAATTAGCCAAATATGTCCCTGAAAAACCAGGTACGAAATTGAGCGATGCCTACGCGCAAGTGCAAGAATTGAAAGAGATTTTAGCCCTTACAGAAGACCCCCGCACCAAAGTTTTGCAAGATGCGAAGGTATTGGAGGGTTCCATTCGAAATACGGGTATTCACGCGGCAGGGGTTATCATCGCGCCCAAAGATTTGCTCGAATGTGTGCCTGTCTGTGTTGCCAAAGACTCGGATTTGTGGGTTACACAATTTGATGGCAAAGTAGTAGAAAGTGCAGGTATGCTCAAAATGGACTTTTTGGGGCTAAAAACCCTGACCATTATGAAAGACGCGCTTGAGCTTATCAAAAAGAACAAAGGCATTGAGATTGATTTAGATACCATCCCAATGGACGATGCAAAAACTTTTGAACTATACCAAGCAGGTAGTACGATTGCAACGTTCCAATTCGAGTCTGAAGGTATGCAAATGTACCTAAAACAGCTAAAACCTTCTAACATAGAGGACTTAATTGCAATGAATAGTTTGTACCGTCCTGGTCCCATCGACTTTATTCCATTGTACATTGATAGGAAGCATGGCAGGGAAGTTACAGCGTTTGCGCACCCTTTGCTTGAGCCACTTTTGGGCAGGACGTTTGGAATTATGGTGTATCAAGAGCAAATCATGCAAACTGCACAGGTTTTGGCGGGTTATTCGTTGGGCGGCGCGGATTTGTTGAGGCGTGCAATGGGTAAGAAGGACAAGGCGGAAATGGACAGACAGCGCGAAACGTTTGTGAAAGGCTCGAAAGAAAAAAATGATATTCCTGAAGAAAAAGCAAATGAAATTTTTGACATCATGGCGAAGTTTGCCGAGTACGGTTTCAACCGCTCGCACTCTGCGGCATATTCTGTAGTTGCCTATCAAACGGCTTACCTAAAGGCGAACTTTCCTGCGGAATATATGGCGGCGGTACTTTCGCACAACATGACCATAGAAAAAATTACGTTTTTCTTAGAAGAGTGCCAAAAAATGGGGGTGCAAGTGTTGGGTCCCGATGTAAATGACAGCGATTTGGATTTTTCAGTGAACGAGCAGGGGCAGGTAAGGTTCGGACTTGCGGCTATCAAAGGCACAGGCGAGGCGGCGGTAGATGGCATCATAGAGGAGCGCAACAAGGGAGGCAAGTTTAAAGATGTTTTCGACTTTGTGCAAAGGCTGAATTTGCGTGCAGTCAATAAAAAATCGTTGGAAAGTTTGGCGCAAGCGGGTGGTTTTGATAGTTTTGGGATAGACCGCGCTACGTATTTTACAGCAGGACAAGATGGTTTGCCTTTTATAGAAAAATTGGTAAAATATGGCAACTCATTCCAAAAAGACCAAGAAAATGTAGGCGCGTCCCTTTTTGGAGGCAATACACAGGCGCAAATCGCCACGCCTGCCATTCCACAAGGACAGCCTTGGGGCAAACTCGAAAAGCTAAACAAGGAAAAAGAAGTCGTAGGTTTTTATATTTCGGGACACCCTTTAGACCAATTCAAAACTGCTATTTTGAGTTTCCGCGCTGTGCCTTTGGCGCGTATAGGCGAGTTCGATAAGCAAGAAATCTATGTAGCAGGCATTGTTACCACTAAAAATATCAAACAGGGGAGCAAAGGCGCGTTCACGACTTTTATGCTCGAAGATTACCAAAGTTCGTTGGAGTTCGCGCTTTTTGGCAAAGACCACGACACATTGGGCGAAACGATAGAGGTAAACCAAATCTTGCTTATCAAAGGCAAGGTGCAGATGAGCTACAGAGGCGACCGCCACGAATTGCGCATCAATCAGGTGCAAAACCTCGAAGAAGTGAAGGGCAAACATTGCAAAGGAATCCGCCTCAATATTGACATCAAGCAACTGAATAGTAGTTTTATTGCTTCTTTGCACGAGGTTGTATTGCAATACACAGGCGCGACTCCCCTGCACGTAACGCTATTCGACTCTGAAGAAAAATATACTACCGAACTTACCTCCCAACGCTACCAAGTAAACATTTCTGACGCGCTTTTTAGTAAGTTAGATGGTATGAAGTTGGAGTATAAGTTGGTGTTTTAAAATTTATGAATGATTTAGACACATTTTTAACCTTGTGTGAAGAAGAATTAAAAAAAAATCGCCAATTCAAGTTATCTGATAAGGTTATGAACGTTTTTTTTGCTATGCCTGATAGTTACAAGATTATTTGTCGCCCTGTTGTTTTTTTCTTAAGTAGGCGATTTGAAGAAATTGAAAAAGAAGTAGGAGAGGCAAACGAAGCAGAGAGAATAAAGGTATGCAAATTGATATGTTGGATATTTCAATTACACACAAACCAACCTGCTTATTCAAGTTATTTAATTGAGCAGGCTTGGAAAAGTGTTATGTGTTTACCTGATGCACACCTTTCAGATTTTTGTATAGCTATTTTAGATGTACTATGCGAATCAGAGGTTTCTTCACAGAACTTCAATGAAGTACATTTTAGAGATTTTTTCATTCTCATGTTGGTGTTTTATCGTAAACAGAAACAACTGTCAAAACTTGCCTATCTACATACTTACCTACAATCTTGGAACGGCTATTTAGGTAAAACTACTGAAGTTGCACTTACACTCAAGGATTGGTTATTGACTGCAAGTGAAATTTGATATAAAATTCTATTTCTTCTTCCCTACAGGCAGGCAAGACAAACGACCTTGCCTACCCAACGCTACCAAGCGCACCTATTTGGGGTGCTTTTTAGGAAGCAATTTTGTTTTTCGTATTTTTGTCGTATCTTTGTGTCTGAAACATCAGCAACCTTATGAATTTAGAGAAATATACCTTGAAAAGTACGCCTGACCTCAATTCTTTTGAATTTATAAGCGAAGGCATACAAGGAAATATTGAGAAAATCGTTATGTATAACAGATTTACAGACCAAATACTGCCAATATATAACTTAGGTTTTGGAGATAAAAACCCACAAACAGGCGAACTAAGCGATACAATAAAAACCAATAATGGAGATAGGGATAAGGTATTGGCTACTGTCGCCTCTACTGTTTATGAATTTACAGAACGCTATTCCAATGCTTGGGTTTTTATGCAAGGTAGCACGCCTATCCGAACAAGACTTTATCAAATGGGTATCAACTTGTATTATGACGAAATAGTTACAGAATTTAAAATCTTAGGATTACAAAAAGACGATTGGTTTGATTTTGAAAAAAATACAAATTATGATGCCTTTCTTGTCACTCGAAAACAAAACACTTAAATAATATGAATAGTAGTTTCAAAAATCCAAATATCACAATTAAGCCTGAATTGGCAGAACTTGATGGCAATGTTATTTTTGCTGAAAAAATAACAAAAGCTAAAGAAACCCTTGCAAGAACGGGTTTGCCTGACCTCCAAAAAATTGCAAAAAGACAAAAAGACAAAGAAGCTCAAGCCTAAAACCTCACTAAAATCCTATTTTTCAGAATTTTAGCGGGGTTTGGCAGGTAAGCCCCAAACAACCTTGCCTACCCAACGCTACCAAGTAAACATTTCTGACGCGCTTTTTAGTAAGTTAGATGGTATGAAATTGGAGTATAAGTTGGTGTTTTAGTAGGCAGAAATAAGGCAACTTATCTGCATTTTTTGCGTAATAAAAATAAAAGCCTAATTTTGCGTCATGCATTTAGAAAAGTACGAAGTAACAAGCAAACACGAAAGTATGTATTTTGAGTTTGTGAGCATAGGCATACAAGGAAACATTACAAAAATCGTTTTATATGATAGAATGCCTAATCAAATTTTGCCAATATTCAATTTGGGATTTGGAGATAAAGACGAAACTACAGGCGAAATAAGCGATTTGATAGCAAGTAATAATGGCGATAGAGATAAAGTATTGGCAACGGTAGCCTCTACAGTCTATGAATTTACTTCACTTTATCCGAATGCTTGGATTTACATGGAAGGTAGCACACCTGCCCGCACAAGACTTTACCAAATGGGTATAAATCTGTATCTTGACTACATAGCTAAAGATTTTATGGTTTTAGGCTCTCAAAATGATAATTGGCTGCCTTTTGAGAAAAACATAAATTATGACTTTTTTCTAATCACATTAAAACAAAATTATCCCTCAAAAATATGAAAAACGCAACTGAAAATACGCTTGTCTTAACTGACAGTGAATTTGATAAAATCGTCAATAGTAAGTATTTTACAGAAAAACGCAAAAAAGCACAAGAAACGCTTGAGCGCATTGGGTTGCCTAATCTCGAAAAATTACGCAAAGAAGCTAACGCAAAACAAGCCTAAAAATTTTAACCCCCCGCTAAAACCCTCCCTTTCAGGCTTTTAGCGGGGTTTTGGCAGGCAAGCCCAAAACAACCTTGCCTACCCAACGCTACCAAGTAAACATCTCTGACGCGCTTTTCAGTAAATTAGAGGGTATGAAAGAGGTTTTGGCAGGCAAGGTTTGTATTTTTCAAATTTATATGGTATCTTTGTCAAATAGTTACTAAAAGCTAAAACATTATATGCTTTATACCACTCACATTACTCGAAATCCTGACATTATGGGCGGAAAACCTATCATAAAAGGCACACGCATTACTGTAGAACTATTATTGCGCAAAATGGCAGAAGGAGCCACTTTACAAGATTTATTGCGGGGCTATCCACACCTGACTATAGAACAACTTTATGCAGTTTTAGAATATGCAGCTGTCGTAATAGGTAATGAAGAAGTTTTAGAAGTGTGATATGATATTGGCAGATGAAAATATTTTCCATGACATTATCAAAGCCCTTAGAGATGCAGATTTTGAGGTGTATTCCATCTATGAAAATCAAAGAGGAACGAAAGACATAGATATTGTTCAACTCTCTAAAAATCCACCCAGAATCATTTTGACTGAAGATAAAGATTTTGGAGATTTGGTATTTGCTCATCAACATAAAAATAGTTACTGTAAAATTTTCGTATAAGTATGTTTTAGGCAATAGATTTGTGGTACGCTGTAACAATGGCGAGGTTTCTTGCTCCTTTTGCAGACCACGCCATGCCTTTTCTTTTTTGCCTTTTCGCC
>JAAFJK010000465.1 GCA_013298105.1 Cytophagales bacterium | reverse complement strand
CACAAATAAACAGGCATCAAAAAAAAAGAAAAGCCAAAACGAAGGTGCGCTATGGCGTTTTGAAAGTCTTGTTTCATATAAAGAAGCTCCCAATCCAAAGGGGAGGCACAAGGTTAAGATAAATCATTATTTGGGGGCTTTTGGGGTTTCAATGTCCTTGCCTACCGCTTTGCGTGTCATCATCTGGAGTGCAAAAGGCACATATTGAAAGGATTTCATCATCAAGGTTTGGAAAAGACGGTTTTCACGAAAAAGCAAGTTTTGTAAAAAAACGCCTTGTGTAATTCTATGGTTCAGGTATTTTTGGATATAGTTTTGATGTGCCTTCTGTAACGTTTCATAGCTTTTATGTGTGTTATAATCCAAAATCAGCTTATAAAGTTCAGCCGAAGCCCGAAAAGCCAAACTCATGCCGTTGCCTGTGATGGGCGGAATGAATCCCGCCGCATCTCCCAAAGGCAAAATATGCGGTTCGTTTTGGGGTTTGATGCCAAAGTAGAACTGCGAAGTCGTAACACCTTCCATCACTTTAGGCTGTGCCAAGTGGCGTTTGAGGAAGGGATTTTCGGCTAAGATATTTTGCTCAAAGGCATTTAAATCTCCTTTGTGGTCTTTCAAATATTTGTTTTGGGTAAGATAGCAAAGGCAGAACTTGCCTGTTTCTATTTGCGAAATACCGCAATAGCCTCCTCGAAAAGTATGTATCTCTATGTAGTCGGCAGGCAAGTCTGCCTCGATGTGGTATTTTACACCAATGAAAGGTTGCGCTTTGGCGTTTTGGGCAGTATTGTGTTGAAAATTAGACACCCGCCCATACGCACCCACTACCAAATCTACCTCAAAAATTTGGTTATCAGCCGTTTGCAAAATTATTTTATCGCCTTGTTTTTCTACCGACTGCGCCCTTGTTTGCGTAAAAACCGAAACGCCTTCTTGCAAAGCGATTTGATACAGTTCACTGTCTAAGGCATATCGACTGATGCCAAACCCGCCTTTGGCAAGGGTAGTTTGTGCTTTATAGCCTAAATAGTGCGTCAAACGAAAGTGCTTGATTGCAGGAACATTGTATTTCTCAAATGGAAAACCCAACGCCTCCACAAAGGGTTTCGACTCGTTGCTGATGTACTCACCACATACCTTGTGGCGCGGATAGTCGCCTGCCTCGAATAGGCAGACTTCAAAACCTTGCCTGCCCAACAAGATAGATAGGCTAAGTCCTGCCAATCCACCTCCTATGATAGCTATCTTCATATATTTGGTTTTTTTTCAGCTACACAAAGAAACCGAAACGCCCATTTCCAAGTGATTTTATATTTTTCAACTTGGGCTTGTTGAAAAAAATGGATAAGCTCTTTGCGTGAAAAACCACGCAAGACCGAAAGAGGCGCGTCATTGCGCGTAAGGGGCGATTTGGCAAACCATCGCGTAAGCCATTTGATAGAATAATAAGCCAAAAAATGCCTATGCAAATCATTGATGATGAACCCTATGCGTGTGTTTTGGTAGGCAAGGTGCAAAAATTTGGTCATTTGCTCATCAGTGAGGTGATGACAAAACAGTCCACACAATACTATATCGGGCTTATGGGCAGGAAGCCACGTTTCGAAGTCCTCACAAACCCACGTTATAGGAACTTTGGGAAATTTCTGTTTGGCAAAGTCTATGGCTTCAGGCATCATATCCACGCCAATCAGTTGAATATCACAACCTAACTGCGCTTTTCGCGCCCAAATATACGCCAGCATATCGCCACCACCTGCCCCAATGTCTGCTATGGTCAGGGTTTGTCCAGCATATCGGGCAGTGATGCGTTTTAAGGCACGAAAAGTATGTTCGGGACCTCCCAAATACCTATTGATGAATAAAATTTCTTCAAAGTTTTGGAAAATATCGGCTTGGTTTGTGATGGGATAATCCATCAATTCAAGCTCATAACTGCGTTCTGAAAAACGAGGCATAAGGACGGTTTACGATTTATGATATACGATTTTTTATCGTAAGGAATGACAATTTAACAACACCATCTTTTTATATCTTGTGTTTTTAGCACGCGGAAGGTTTTAAAATTTAAAAATCCGCGTGCTAAAAAGATGAACTTATTTTATACTTGTTCCCAAAAAACGCGTGCAGTTTATCCACAAAAATTATGCACAAAAGTAAACTAAATTTTTGATATTCTACAATTTTTGTGGTAAATATGCGTGGGTACAAGATTGTAAAATCAAACTTTTTTTTTACCTTTGTGCATATTTAAAAATTCTCAGGCGCGTGAAAAAAATCTTACTTCTATTAAGTATCTTTTCTTTATGCTTTCAGGCTGAAGCCCAAAACAAAAAAGTTTTGGACAGCTTGTCTATAGTTTATCAAAAAGCAAGGCAGGACACTACTAAACTCTTGGCTTTGAATGAGATAGCTATGCTTTATCAAAGAACCAAACCCGACACTTGCATTGCTTTAGCCCAAACAGTCCTTCAAAAAGCAGAAAAAATCAATTTTAAAAAAGCACAAGGCAATGCGTACCATACTTTAGGATTAGTGTATCGAATTAAAGGTAACTTCAATACTGCTTTAGAGTATCAACAAAAAAGCCTCAAAATTAGAGAAGAAATCAACCACAGAGTAGGCATAGCGGATTGTTTGCACAGCATAGGAGGACTTTATCGAAATCTGGACAATTATTCTTTAGCCTTAGAATACTTGCAAAAAAGCCTCAAAATTAAAGAAACTTTGCCCGATAAGCTCAATGTTTCACTTACCTTGAACTCTATAGGCATCATTTATCAAAATAAAGGCGACTATCCTACCGCCTTATCCTACTATCAAAAAAGCCTCAAGATATATGAAGCGGCTAAGGATTTGCAAGGCATCGCAGGTAATACCAACAACATAGGATTGATTTATGACAATCAAAAAAACTATCCTTTGGCTCTCGAATATCACCTAAGAAGCCTTAAAATTAGAGAACAGATGAATGATGTCGCAGGACTTGCCATTAGTTACAATAACATTGGGCTTGTCTATGACAAACAAGGAAAAATTGATTTGGCTCTCGAATATCACCAAAAAAGCCTCAAAATAAAGGAAGACCTAAAAGACAAAAGCGGCATGGCATTCAGTCTGTATAACATAGGCGACATTTATTCCAAGAAACAAAATTATGATTTGGCTCTACAATACCAACTCAAAAGCCTCAAAATTTGCGAAGAATTAGGTACAAAATGGCTCATGAGCTACTTATATAATGGACTCGCGGTCATCTACCAAAAACAAAATGACTACAATAAAAGCATTGAATTTGGAGAAAAAGGCTTGAAAATAGCCAAAGAAATTGAGGCACTGCTCGAAGCAAGAGAAGCAACTTACACGCTCTATGAAACCCACAAACTCAAAGCTGAACATACCAAAGCCCTCGAATATTATGAACTCTACAAACAGTTCAATGACAGCCTTTTCAATGTAGAGAAAGCCGAAAAAATTGCTGACTTGGAATCAACCCTCAAAGCAGACCGTTTGGAAAAAGACAATCAACTCAGACAAATCAACGAAGAAAGAGAACGAAATGCGCGTCTTGCAGTAGAAAAACAGTCAGAAGCAGACAAGCTCTTGGCACTCGCTCGCCAAGAAAAAGACAAACACAAACAAGATAGCTTGCTGTTACTTGCCAAACAAAAACAACTCGAGGTAGATAAATACCTCGCCCAAGAACAAATATTCAAAGCCGAAAGTAAAGCCAAAGCATTGGAGATTTTGAAAGAAAAAGATGCCCGTATATTCCAGCGATACATCATTTATTTGATTTTGGCGGGTTTGCTTTCTGTCCTCATTTTTGCCTATTTTATCTTTCGCTCAAGACAAAAAGAACGTATAGCCAAAGAAATTGTACTGCAACAAAATGAAGAAATCCAACAAATCAATGAGGAGCTAAACATTACCTTAGAAACAGTAAACGCCCAAAAAAATGAAATAGAGCTAAAGAACAAAGACATTGGCGATAGTATTCGATATGCGGAGCGTATCCAAAAAGCCCTTTTGCCTCAACTGGTAGGCAAGGACAACTTCTTTGTTTTTTACAAACCACGCAATGTGGTTTCGGGAGATTTTTACTTTTTGGAAGAAGTAGATAATAAAACTGTCGTGGCGGCGGTAGATTGTACAGGGCATGGCGTACCTGGTGCGTTCATGTCTATGATTGGCATGAACCTGCTCGAAGAAATCGTAGTAACACAGAAAATAACCTCGCCTGAAGTTATTTTGTACCAACTGCACAAAAAAATTCGTGTCGCGCTGAAGCAAGCCGATACAGAAAATAGAGATGGTATGGATTTGGCGTTGATAACCATTGACCACGCCCTCAAAAAAGTACA
Organism: Cytophagales bacterium; assembly: GCA_013298105.1. Taxonomy (GTDB): domain Bacteria; phylum Bacteroidota; class Bacteroidia; order Cytophagales; family Microscillaceae; genus RDXI01. The sequence goes on along the minus strand of JAAFJK010000465.1, from coordinate 264 downwards.
ATATGCGGGCGCGAAAACTCCACTCATCTATGTCCAAAACAATGAATTATGCACCATCAAAGGCGATAAACTACCCATAGGCGGAGAACAACGCGAGCAGGAAAGGATTTTTACAAGACATGAAATAAGCATTGACTTGCCTACCATTTTTTACTTAATTTCTGATGGTTTTCAAGACCAGTTCGGAGGCGAATATGGCAAAAAATTTAGCACAAAACGTTTGAAAGAAGTCTTTGCACAAATCCATCACCTGCCCTTGCCTAC
>JAAFJK010000646.1 GCA_013298105.1 Cytophagales bacterium | reverse complement strand
GATTTATTGCCTTGTTTTTTGTAGGGACAAGCTTTATGATGCGTTTGGGCATCATGGGCGAGGAATTTATCAAAGAAGGCGACACAGGCAAGTTCATGTTTCGCTTGAAATATGACGAAAGTACGCCCTTAACCTCGAACAACCTTGCTACCCAAAAAATAGAAAATATTTTGCGCCAAGACGCGGCTGTTGAGTATGTATTTGCGAATATTGGAGGGGCAAGCACAGGCGTAATGAGTACAGGCTTGGGGGCTGAAAATCGTGCTGAACTAACTGTTCAGCTCAAAAAGTCCCACACCTTGCCTACAGATGCCTACATGATGAAAGCCCGCAAATTGGTAGAAGAAAAAATAACAGGAGTAGAAATATCAGCCTCTATAGTGGGCATGGTCAATACAGGGGGCGCACCCATCGAGATACTTTTGATGGGCGAAAATGTAGAGAAATTGCGCGAGGAAGGCAAGAAATTGAAAAACCTTATCATCAATACCGCAGGCGCGAATGACGTACAACTTTCTGCTGAAGACCAAAATCCTGAAGTAAAAATAGACATAGACCGCGATAAACTCACGCAATTTGGGCTAAATATAGCCACTGTAGGCGCGACTTTGCAAAACGCGCTTTATGGCAATGACGACTCTAAATTCAGGGACAAAGGCACAGAATTTGCGATTCGAGTGATGCTCGATGCGTTTGATAGGAAAAGTCCCGAAGCTGTAAAAAACATTACTTTTACCAACGCACAAGGGCAAAACATCAAACTTTCGCAATTTGCAACTGTTTCGAACAGTGTAGCCCCTTCTATTTTGGAGCGTAAAAACCGCATGAGTTCTGTTACAGTAACCTCTTATACTTTGGGGGCAGGTTCAGGTTCAGTTGCCAATAACATCAAAAAACAATTAGAAACACAACCTTTGTCCAAAGACGTTTCGATGGTGTGGGAAGGTGATATCAAACGACAAGGCGAATCGATGGGTGCGTTAGGATTAGCTATGTCTGCTTCGGTGATATTGATGTATTTGATAATGGTGGCTTTGTACGACAATTTTGTATATCCGTTTGTGGTACTTTTTTCGATACCTGTAGCCATCATAGGCGCGCTTTTCGCGCTGAATATCACCATGAACAATATGGGCATTTTTACCATGTTGGGAATGTTGATGCTTTTGGGATTGGTTGCCAAAAATGCCATTTTGTTGGTAGATTTTACGAATCAGGCAAAAAAAGAAGGGCATACAAGTTTCGAAGCATTGGTACTTTCGGTAAAAGCACGTATGCGTCCTATTTTGATGACTACTTTGGCAATGGTAATAGGTATGTTGCCTATAGCTACTGCTACAGGCGCGGGTTCGGAGTGGAAAAACGGCTTGGCGTGGGTACTGATTGGTGGCTTGACAAGCTCTATGTTTCTTACCTTGATTTTAGTGCCATTGGTGTATCACAGCATAGATACTGTTACGGTGTGGGTAGGCAAGTTGTTCAAAAAGTCTGACAGCATGGAAACAAAAAACATTGCCTAAAATAATGTCGGTTCTTAGAAAATTTATGCGGAATAATCGTGGGACACAGGCAAAATCCGTATAATTTTTAGAAGAACCGATATATCTTAGAAACGAGTAAAAAATAACTTGAGAATATTTAGCCACGCTGTAAGCGTCTGTTATCGAGCTTTTACGCGGTTAGGCAATACCAACAGACGCTTACAGCGTGGCTTTGCGTGAGTGAAATTATCATGTTATTTTATTTTCATTCTTTATCAATAACTCTCTCCTTCACGCGGAAAGTCCTGATTGCGGACATCTGTTACGTACTGCTCTATAGCCCCAGTGATGACACTATGCAAATCAGCATAACGTCTGATAAATCGCGGCTTGAAGGCTTGATTGATGCCCAGCATATCGTGGAGTACAAGGACTTGCCCATCTACACCACCGCCTGCCCCTATACCAATGACAGGGATAGACACAGCTTCGGCTACCTTTTGGGCAAGTTGGGCGGGAATTTTCTCCAAAACTATTCCAAAACAACCTGTTTCCTCGAGCATTTGCGCATCTTCTAAAAGGCGAGTTGCTTCAGCTTCTTCTTTGGCGCGGACTGCATACGTCCCAAATTTGTAGATAGATTGTGGTGTAAGCCCCAAATGTCCCATCACAGGTACACCCGCACTCAATATACGAATAATAGATTCGCGGACTTCCTGCCCACCTTCCAGTTTTACGGCGTGTCCGCCCGATTCTTTCATAATCCGAATCACAGAGCGCAAGGCTTCAGTAGAGTTGCCTTGATAAGTCCCAAAAGGCATATCTACTACCACAAGCGCACGTTTTACTGCCCGCACTACAGACGAAGCGTGGTATATCATCTGGTCGAGTGTGATGGGTAGCGTGGTTTCGTGTCCAGCCATCACATTGGAGGCAGAATCACCCACCAAAATCACATCTATACCTGCCGTATCTACTAAGGTAGCCAGCGAATAATCGTAAGCGGTAAGCATACTGATTTTTTCGCCTCTATTTTTCATTTCTTGGAGTGTGTGCGTAGTAACGCGCTTTACTTCTTGAGCGTATGTGGACATAGGTAAGATTTACGATATTGGTTAAATATTTTTGGTTCTTCAAAAATTATTGCGGAATATTCTGTAGAACAGGCTTACAGCCTGTTCATCATTTGAAACAACAGGCTCGAAGCCT
>JAAFJK010000566.1 GCA_013298105.1 Cytophagales bacterium | reverse complement strand
GGGGTGCCAAGTAGTCGTGATAGCATCATGCAGTTCTGGCATCTCACGCATGACGGTAGGCAAGCGATAAAACGGTATGCGCGAGTTGAGGTGATGGACGTGGTGAAAGCCAATATTGCCTGTAAACCATTGCAAGACAGGATTCATGACCATAAAACTTGTAGCATACAAGGCGGCATGGTCATATTTCCAGTCTTGATTTTCAGCAAATTGCGCTCCAGGAAAATTATGTTGGCAATAAAATAAATAAGAACCCATCGCAAACGCTATCAAAAAAGGCATAAACCAACTTACCCAATATATCTCGCTTCCAAAAAGGTACAAAACAGCCACAGATGCCAATACGTGCGCTACCAACGACACACAAGAATCCCAATGTTTGCGTGGACTTTGCATAAAAGACCTGACATTCAACCAATAAATGAATAGTGTAAAATAACCCAACAGAATAACAACAGGGTGTCTATTCAATAAATATACGCGCTGATGCACTTTGGAGAGTTTTAGAAAAACCTTTGTGGAGATGGTAGGATAAGAGCCTATGCCATGTATCGCAAGTTTTGAGTTATGGCTGTGGTGATGGTCGTGGGTACGTTTCCAAACATTTTGGGGTGTAAGCAGATAAAGTCCTATGCCTTTCATCAATATATTGGCTATCCACGATTTTTGTAAAATGGCATGGTGCTGATAGTCATGGTAAATCACAAAAATACGGACATACAAAAGTGCCGTCAAAACTCCCAACCCAAAGCGCAAAAGCAAGGGTACAGACAAAAACGAAATAAACAGCGAAACACTCAATAAAATAAGTGTGATAGATACTTCTGCCCAACTTCTCAAACGATTTTCTTGAGTATAAGCCTTACTTGCTAAAATTAATTCCTTGCCTGAACGCATAGTATGATTTACGATTGATGGTTTACGATTTTCAATGCCTTATTGTATGCGTTTATGTTTCCAACGCTTATGTGACCAAAGCCACGTTTCGGGCTGTAGCAAAATTTCCTTTTCCAACCGCTTCGTAAATACTTCACAAATCTCTCCTTCTGTAGTGTCTTTTGGATTTAGAAACAAAAGTTCGGGTGTAACTTCATAATACCCGCGCTTAGGTCGTCTTACATTCATATATACTACAGGATAATTAAATTTTTTAGCTAACTTCTCAGGTCCTGTGAACACCGCCGTATCTTGGTTCAAGAAAGTCGTCCAATACGCATTGTCGGGCGTGGCGGTCTGGTCAGCTATAAAAGCTGTAGCCGTAACCTGAGAACGATTGGCGACCATGTCGCGTAGCGTGTTGTTTACAGGCGTGATGCGTGTACCAAATTTAGTACGCATTTGTGAAGTCATGCGCTCAAAGTAAATATTAGACAAAGGTCTATAGATGACTACCAGTTGATACGAATTGTTTAATGTAAAACTTGGACCCGCCCATTCCCAGTTGCCATGATGCCCCATAACTATCAAAATACTTCTATTTTCTGCATACAATTTATCTAACCAATCTGCTTTATGAAAAATGCAACGCGCCCTTGCCTGCCTTTCGCTCATGCGCATAGTTTTGAGCGTTTCCAGCACCAAATCACACAAATAACGGTAATAAGCGCGATAAATTTGTTTAATTTCTGCTTCTGTTTTGGTAGGAAAGGAGTTTTTCAGATTTTCCATCACTACTTTTTTTCTATATCCTGTCAAAAGCAACAGACGATACAAGCCATCAGAAACAAGATATAGCCACCAAAAAGGCAAACACGCCAGCAAGTATATAAACGGAAAAATGAGGTAATAAATGATGGCTTGCATAAGGGGTTGCGGGGGCAGGGGTTTATGGGTTTATGGGGGGACAGGGAAACTGGTTTACTGGTTTACGGGTTTATGGGTTTACGGGTATTATCCTTGCCTGCCTAATATAGCTGAGGAACAGAAAAGAAATAACATTATCTTTTAGCTTTGTTATTTTCATATTCTCCCCTTGCTCAATAGTTTATTTAATTTTCGTTACTAATTTGGGTTACGGGAAAACGGGTAGAATCCTTGCCTGCCCAATACAGTTTGATAACGAATTTAAATATTAGTAACGTTTTTGTGTACGCTTTTAGCACGCGGATAACGCAGATTTTTTATATTTTAGAAATTAAAAAATCCGTTGTCATCTGTAAAATCCGCGTTATCCGCGTGCCTCTTTCACAAATTAGTTATGTCGTTATCAAAGTATCATGAGTAATTTATACCTACAGGTTGGTCTTTGCTATTTGTTCGTTTTTTCGCGGTCTTTTTTCGGATTGACAACCGAAAAAAATGCATGGTTGAACAAGGCTAACCATTACAATAAAAATCGTAAAAATCAAATCTCAAACCTCTTACTTCAAACCTTTGATGACGGCATCTATTTCGTAGTCGTGGTGTGCGCCATATATGAGGTCAAAGTTGCCTTTGATGCCATAGCCTTGTAGTACGCCATTGGGTTGAAAACTTAGACGGAGGCGTTTTTCGGATTTATATAAGATGTTTTTTATCTGCAAAGTAGCCTCAAAGGTGCGCAAAACGTCCTTTTTGTATCCCAAAGTTATGTACCTTACCTGCAAATTGGCGGTTTTAGCTGTCCATATAATATAGCTTAAGTCTTGCGAAGCAGAATCTTTGCGGGTATAGAGGTCTTTATAAATAGGTCTGTTCAAATTCGCCTCCTCAAATATTTTCAGTTCTTGTTGCCAATTCGAAACTATTAGCTCATTGTTTTCTAATTGTTTGTTGTGCCTGATGAATTTTTGGACACGCAAATCTGTACTGAGGAATTTTATCTGCTCATGTATTAAGTTTTTTACATCAAAATACAACACTTTTGCGACCTTGCCCTCAAGTGGCGGATTGCAATTTGTTAGAAGAATTAGAAAAAGAAAATAGAGGAAAAAGCGCATGGGGGAAACGGGGGAACAGGAGGGCGGGTTTACAGGGAAACGGGTTTACAGGGGGAAACAGGTAGGCGGGTTTACAGGGAAACGGAAAAACATTTTATCAGATACAACCAAACCCTAAAAACTATCAATCAAAAACTAAACCCTAAAAACTATCAACTAAATACTATCAACCAAAAACTATAAGGACTTGATTTTTTTCTACATTTTCGCCTTTTTGCACTTTGATTTGCTTGATGAGCGCGTCTGTAGGGGCTTTTAGGACGTTCTCCATCTTCATAGCTTCTAAGATGAGGAGCGTATCGCCTTTTTTTACCTCTTGCCCTTCAGTTACTTTTACATCTATCAGTAGTCCAGGCATAGGCGCTTTGAGGCTACCTATTTTTTGGTTTTGGGTGTTTTGCATACCCATTTGTGCGAGAAGCAAATCAAATTTATCTTGTAGCTGTATCTCAAAACGCAATTTATTGACCAAAACCGTAAAAGATTTGGCTTGATAATCCGTCTTGACTACTTCAGCTGTGTAAGAAATGCCTCCTTTCAAGATATGAAACGTATGGTCATTCAATACCTTATAATCCCAATCAAGTGGTTGGGCATCAGCAAATTCAAAAGTTTGGGGGGTGTTAGTTCCTAAAAGTTGCGTTTGGACTTTGAGCATACAAGTATAAGTACGAATGGGCAGGCAAGTTAATACTCTTTTTGTATATTCACAAAAAATCGCATTATATTTGCATTGTTTTCTATAAATTAAGCACTAAATTATATATTATGCCACACAAAGTACGCGCCTATTGCTGGAATATCCTCTTTTTGTGGGCTATCAGTGTGCCTTTGTATGCACAATCGACCTTCAATACACATAGCCTTGACCCACAAAAAAAACTTTCTCAATACATTCTTGAGCATTGGGATACTGAGCGCGGACTGCCCTCAAATAATGTGAGGCGCATGATACAAACTGAAGACGGTTTTTTGTGGCTGGCAGGCTTTGGCGGACTTACGCGCTTTGATGGTATGCGCTTCAATACCTTCAATAAGCGTTCAGATGAAGTATTTAAAACCAACTCTGTTTTTACACTCTCTGAAAGTCAAGATGGCACGCTTTGGGCGGCTACAGAGGGTAGCGGACTCCTTGCCTACCGAGAGGGCATATTCAGCTCTATAGGTGATGCCAAGCTATTGGTAACGTCTTTTTATGCAGAATCTAAAAAAACGTTTTGGGTAGGTACGCGCAATGCAGGCTTGTATATGCTCACGCCCGAAAAAGGCATCTTGCAACCCCTTGATTACAAAGAACTTACCAAAACCTCTGTCTTTTGTATCAGACCAGATGCGCGAGGTCGAATTTGGTTTGGTACAGATAGCAAAGGCATCACTTATTTGGAAAATGGCAAGTTCACTTCGGTAGGCAAGGCGCAAGGCTTGCCCGCAGGCAATGTAGTGGATATTTTTCACCGCAAAAATGGCGAGATTTGGGTAGGCACTACAGAAGGACTGGCTATAGGCGATGGCGAAAAATTCACTATAGTTCCCCAATTTGCCAAATCCATTATTTACAAAATTTTACAAGATGAGTGGGGCTGTGTTTGGTTGGCTACCTCCAACGGACTTTACCGCAAAAACGTGGTTGATGGCGCATTTGAACGCCTCGACCAAGACGAGCGGGTTACGAATGTCCAAGATATTTTGATAGACCATGAGGGCAGTCTTTGGATTGCTACCTATAGGAGTGGACTTTTTAGGCTGAAAGATGGCAAATTCACGAATTATACACACCAAGACGGACTTTCTTCTGCCTCTATAGGCTCTATTTGCCAAATCGCGCCCAACGAATACCTCATAGGCATGAACAATGGCAAGGTCAATCTTATCAAAAATGGGCAGGTAAGTCTTTTCCCACTCAAGACACCACTTTCCGAAATTCGTATCTTCAATATCCTTCAAGACCGCCAAAAAAACATTTGGATATGTACTTTTGAGGGACTTATCAAGCGGGACGCGCTGGGCAATGAAACTTTTTTTAACAAAAAAAATGGACTGCCTGACAACTCTGTTCGTGTAGCATACCAAGATAGACAAGGCAGGCTTTGGTTTGGCACAAGACTCGGAGGGCTTTTTCAGTGGCAGGAAGGCAATAAATTCAAAATCATAGACAAAAAAGCAGGACTAAGCTCGAACTTCATCATGTCCATCAAAGAAGATGCAGACGAGAACTTGCTGGTGGGTACAAATGATGGGGGCTTGTGCGCTATAGATAAAAAGGGCAAAATAACTATGTATGACAGCCAATCAGGGCTTTTGACTGATTTGGTTTTTAGCACTTATACAGACGAAAGTGGTACGGTTTGGATTACCAGCAATGCGGGCATCACGCGCTTTCGGGCAGGCAAGTTCTTGCACCTTACCTACAAAGACGGCTTAATCAATGACAGCCCCTTTGACATCATAGAAGACAAAAAAGGCTCGTTTTGGCTACCCACAAGCGATGGCATCGTCCGCGTAACCAAACAAAAACTAAACGACTATCTGGCAGGCAAGCTCAAAAAAGAAGACCTCGACTGGATAGAATATGACAGGCATGATGGCATGAAAAACGAAGACTGCACAGGCGCGGCACACTCTATCCTTGCTACAGATGGTACAGTCTGGATACCTACCAACGGAGGCGTAGTAGTCATCAATCCCCAAAATATGCCCCTGAATCACCTCAAGCCACAACTAAGTATCAATTCCATACACATAGACCTTACTTCTATCAATATCCACAGGAGTATCAAAGTAAGACATGACCAAAAGCGGGTAGTTTTTGACTACAGTGCATTGAGCCTATTGGCTTCTGCCAAAGTCCGCTTCAAATACAGGCTCGAAGGCTTTGACACAGAATGGCAGGACGCTGGAAGTAGCCGCGAAGCTACCTATACCAACTTGCCTGCGGGCAAGTATAAGTTCAGGGTAATTGCCTGCAACAATGACGGCATTTGGAACTATGAAGGCGCAAAAATTGACTTTGAGCGTGTGGCACACTTTACCGAAACGCGCTGGTTTGCTATCTTTATTGTGGCATTGATGATAGCGGTAGCGGTCTTGTTTGTCATCAATTTTTTCCGTTGGCGTATCCAACAAATAGAAAAACGCAAACAGCAGTTAGAAATATTGGTGGAGCAAAAAACAAAAGAAATTTCAGGCAAAAACGAAGCACTTACTTTGCAAGCCAGCGAAATCTCTACCAAAAATACCGAACTCCAAAAACGCAACGACAACATCACAAATAGCATCAATTACGCAAAGCGTATCCAAGATGCCATGCTTCCTACTTTGGAAGAAGTAAGAGGCATTTTGCCTGATTCTTTTGTGCTTTTTGAGCCACGCGACATAGTAAGTGGCGATTTTTATTGGATTACGGCTCTTGAGCCGCGTCCTATCTACCAAGAAATGCTGGCAGGGGGAAGAAGTAATATGGCTTTTCAAGGCTTTACACACCGAAAAATCGTGGTGGGTGCTATAGACTGCACAGGGCATGGCGTACCTGGCGCACTCATGAGCATGATAGGCAACGAACTACTACACGAGATTATCAATGCAAGGCAGGTTACAGAGCCAGAAAATATTTTGAATGAATTGCACAAAAGCGTAACGCGCTCACTCCGCCAACGCGATAACTTCAACCGCGATGGTATGGACGTAAGTATTTGTGTCATAGACCTTACTGCCCAAGTGCTGGAGTTTGCGGGGGCAAAAAGCCCACTCTACTACATACAAGGAGGCGAACTAAAGGAAATCAAAGGTACAAAAATGTCCATAGGAGGGTACTACAAAGAGCTGGAGGCAGACCGCACGTTCCAAAAAACTACGCTCCCTATCACAGACGAGCCAATGTATTGCTACCTGATGTCTGATGGGCTTCAAGACCAATTCGGAGGCGAAGACCGCAAAAAATTCTCACGCCAACGCATACGCGAGATGTTCCTCATGATGCACCAAAAAGAGTTTGAACTTCAAAAAGTAATAGCCAAACGTACCGTAACAGAGTGGCGAGGCAAAGAGGAACAGGTAGATGACATTCTATTGATTGGCTTCAAGGTAGAAGCAACACAACATAAGCACCAAACCTTGCCTGCCTTTCAAGAACCCGCCTACACGCCTGTTACTGTAAGCCCTTCGCAATGGTTGGATAATTTATAGAAGGGCAGGCAAGTATTTTTTCATTTTTTACATCTGATATTATGATAACTTCCATCAGCATAGACAACTTTATGGTGCATGAGCATATACATTTTGATAACTTGCCTGCCATCAACGTCATTATTGGCAAAAATGATACAGGAAAGACAGGTTTATTGAAACTGTTGTACGCAAGCATAAAGTCTTTAGAAGTATATAGCCTCAAAATAAAAAATACAAAAACAACCTTCAAAGAAGAACTTGCAGAAAAACTGCATAATACATTTATGCCTCGAAAGGGCTTGAGCGATTTGGTGCAAAAAGGAAGCAAAGAAAAATTAGAGGTAAAAATTAAGATTGAAAACGAAAGTAGCAAATACATACAACCTATTTTTTACTCTTTTGGAGAACGTACAGAACGAACTATAGTAAATTGTGTAGAACAAATAGAACCTACAGAAGCTGTAAACGCACTTTTTGTGCCTGCTAAAGAAGTCTTGACTGCCTTCACAGATATACGTAATATTAGAGAAAATTTTTATGGGACGGGCTTTGATGATACGTACCTTGATTTGATAAAAGCACTTGACTTGCCTACCACCAAAGGACGTGTAGCTAAAGATTTGAGTTTAGTGAATGAAACTTTAGAAAATCTTTTTGAAGGAAAAATTGAACAAACAAAGCAAAATGAACAACCTTTTATTTTCAAAAAAGGCAATCAACAATTTGCTATGCAACAAACAGCAGAAGGCATCAAAAAAATAGGAATTTTGACAACGCTTATCAATAATCGACTTTTGGGAAAAGGAACTGTTTTATTCATGGACGAACCAGAAACTGCCTTGCACCCTGACGCTATCCGAAAAATTGTGGAGATGTTGATTTCTATGAGCAAAGCAGGCGTTCAGATATTTGTGGCTACACATAGTTATTTTGTGATAAAACAGTTTGCAATATGTGCCAAAAGAGATGCTTTGCCTGTTGCTTGTTGGAATTTATCCAAAGAAGATGGCAAGCCTGTAGTCAATTCATTTCACGATTTGCAGGAGGGTGTTTTACCTTCTAATACCATTATTGAGGAAGCCTTGAAAATGTATGACCAAGAAATTCAAATAGACCTTCACTCATAACCATGCAATCCATAACCGAAAGTGGTATCACGCTTACTTTTCCTGACAATAATTATTTCAGGTTTGAAACTTGTCAAGGATACAAAAATATCCAAGATAATTTCAAGGAAATGGACGTGTGTTGGTATGATGCAGTGAATAATGTGCTTTACATCATTGAATTGAAACAGTGGGATAACGTGCTTTTGGAGGAGCAAGATACAAACTTTGCAGTTGAAAAAATCAAGGAAATGAAAGATGGCATTACCAAACATAGAATCCAAGAATTGTTTAAAAAGTCGCTGGATAGTGTGAGTATGTTTGTTTCTGTATTGCTCAATAAGCCCTACTCCTCCAAAATAAGTGCTTGCGCTCCATTCTCAATTAGCCACGATACCAAAATAAAAGTAATATCCATCATTGACACTGCCGTTTCAAATTCGGATTATATATCCAACATACATTCAAAATACAAAACGCATTTCAAACCTTATGCAAAATTATTTGGGATAAGCACTTACATAGTCATGACAAAAGCACAAGCTACACAAGAATTTTCTTGGGTAGGTTAAAGCAACGACTGACATTCCAAAATAGGTTTTTACCTATGCGGGCAGGCAAGGTTGTTTTTAGAAATAAAATCCTTAACTGAATAATCTTATGAACGAAGACCACCTTTACAGTGAGTTGCTTGAAGAACTCAAGAACACCATGCGACACGCTCGCTTGCAGGCTGTCGTAACTGTGAATGTCCACATGATAAAAATGTATTGGGACATAGGCAAGAGCATTTTAGCCCGACAAAAAAATGAAGGCTGGGGCGCAAAAGTCATAGACAATCTCTCGAAAGATTTGCGTTCAGAATTTCCTGATATGAAGGGGATTTCTACCCGCAATCTGAAGTATATGCGTAAGTTTGCGGCTGAATACCAAGACTTTGTAATTGTGCAACGCTCTGTTGCACAATTAAGTTGGGGACATAATATTGTACTCATGGACAAAATGAAAGACCATGATTTGCGTATTTGGTATGCTCAAAAAGTAGTAGAACATGGCTGGACTCGTGATGTGATGGTACATCAGATAGAAGCTCAAGCGCACAAGATTTTTGGCGCGTTGCCCAATAACTTTCCTGCAATTTTGCCTTTAGAACAGTCAGAAGCAGTCATGCGGTTATTGAAAGATGAGCATGTTTTTGATTTCATAGCCCAAAATGACACTAAACTTGAGCGCGAACTCGAAGATGATTTGGTACAAAATATGACTAAATTTTTGCTTGAATTGGGCAGAGGCTTTGCCTTTGTGGGTAGGCAATATCATCTGGAAGTGGGCGGACAAGATTTTTATATAGACTTATTATTTTATCATTTCAAACTCAAGTGTTTTGTGGTGCTGGAGTTAAAAATAGATGAGTTTAAGCCCGAATATGCAGGCAAGTTGAATTTCTATCTGTCAGTTGTTGATGATTTGGTAAAACAAACAGAAGACAAACCTACGATTGGATTGCTTTTGTGTAAGACAAAAAATGATACAGTAGTAGAGTATGCTTTGCGTGATGTTCATAAACCTATGGGCATTGCCTCCTACCAACTTACCAAACAAATTCCTGACGAACTCAAAGATAGCTTGCCTACCCTGCAAGAGCTAAAACAAGTAGCCAATAAAAAGAAATCTGATAGATGAGTAAGCAACTTTACCTTCTTTTGCTATGTGTGTGTTTTGTGGCGTGTCGTACCTTGCCTACGCGGGCAGGCAAGGGCAAAGTACGGCTTGTGCATACCTTTCGAGGCGAAAAGTTTGAACTCAATAAGCCCTATATCACGCTTTTGGGCGATACAGTGCTTTTTACCAAGTTCAAATATTATTGGCATCTGCCTGATGTGCAGACTTATAAATTGATAGATTTGGAAGATACACTCCAAAAGACTGTTATATGTAAACATAGCCCCACTTTTGGCATAGGAATTGAAGCTAAAGATAACACACAAGGCACGCAACAGGGTGTGCTTGACCCCTTACAAGGTATGTTTTGGACGTGGGAACAGGGCTATGCGTTTATCAAAGTAGAAGGTTATTTCTCACCTTACCTGCCCACGAAGACAAGTTTTGTGCTTCACATGGGTTCAAATGAGAATTATCTGCCCCTTGCCTACCCTGCCCAGACGAAAGAAATAACCATACAAACAGAAAAAATCTTTGGCGGTTATGCGGGCGCAGGGATAGATTTGAAAAATAATGGGAAGCCTCTAAGCCTGATGGCAGGAGAGAAAATAAAGTTGCTAAAAGTCAATCTAAGGGCTGTTTTTGGGCTTTTTTAAAGAAAATTAAAGAAATTTTAAGAAAAAACGCTTTTTTTTTAAGAAAAATTTGTCAAATCAAAAATTAACGCTTTACTTTGAAACCATAAAAGAAAAGCAGGCTCCAAAGAAGCCTACCTTTCCCAAAAACTATCTTCAAACTTTTACTAAAACTTAACTAAAATAGGCACAGCATGGCGACCATCCATGTCCTGTGCTATTTCTGTATATATAACAACAAAAGTGTGAGAAATATTGCAATGTTTCGAAAATATTTTTAAAATAAATCTTGAAACAACAAAAAATGCTTTTGTGCGTTTTATTAGAAGTAAGTTTACATTCTAAAATAACCCATGAAAAAAACCTTCTTACTGGCAGTCGCATTCTTTTGCGCACTCTCGGTACAAGCACAAATCACATTCGAAACAGGCACTTGGGAGGAAGTAAAAGCCAAAGCCAAAAAAGCCAAAAAGATGATATTTGTAGATGCCTATACGACTTGGTGTGGTCCCTGCAAATGGCTCTCCGCCAATGTATTCACTGACAAGGGCGTAGGCGAGTACCACAACAGCGAATTTATCAACTACAAAGTGGATATGGAAAAAGGCGAAGGACCTCAACTCGCCCAGACCTTCAAAGTGAGTGCCTACCCTACCCTACTCTATCTAAACAAAGAAGGCGAACTTGTACACCGCCTCGTGGGTGCCTTGCCTGCCGACCAGTTCCTTGAGAAATCAAAAGAAGCCACTAAGCCTGACTTCCAATATTATACGCTTCGCAAGAAATTTGAGAAAGGGGAACGCAAGTCCGATTTTTTGCTCAAGATAGCCAAAGCCGCCGAAAGTGCAAGCATAGATGATGCCAACGCCATCTTCAAAGAATATGTCAAATCTTTGCCCAAAAAAGACTGGGAAAAACCTGAAAACTTGGCTTATATATCCAAATCTGCCAATAGTTTTGAGTCTGAAGAATTCAAATTTCTTGAACAAAATAAAGACAAACTTACAGGGGACTTATTCCAACAAACTGTTTTTGGATTGCTTGATGTCATCTTCAGCGAAGCCGTAAAAAAACGTGATGAAGCTATGCTAAGCAATATGAAGACTAAAGTTACAAAATACCTGCCTGATATGGCAGAGAAACTCAATAAAAATATAGACACGCAATATGCCTCGCTTACAGGAAATACCCAAAAAGTAGAGGAAGCTATGGCAGAAAGCCAAGACTGGGAGGAACTGAATGGAAAAGCATGGGATTATTATCAATCTCAAAAAGACCCTGCCAAACTTGAAGTAGCACTCGGCTGGGCAAAAAAATCTATAGAATTGGAAGAAAACTTCTACAATACAGATACTTATGCGCATCTTGCCTACAAACTCGGTAAAAAAGAAGAAGCCCTGAAATTTGCCAAAAAAGCCGTAGAGCTTGGCAAAAAAGCAGGTGAGGAAACAAAAGAAACTGAAAAATTGATAATGAAAATAGAAAGTGAGAAATAAAATGTAACACAGATGGCTCGTCTGTGATGTACTATTTTATTTATGAAATATGAGCAACAACTTAAAAACTCTCTGTATTTTTGCAGGGAGTTTTTGTTTTTGCCCCCAAAAATATACCGTTATGAAACTAAATTTTGAGGAAGATTTTAAAACCGCTACACACTATCAAGCCTTGCCTACCGAAATGGATAACTTTTGGGCAGATGGGTGGCGGAATTTTGGTTCGGAGTTTTTTCGCAATCGTGCCGACTATCACGCAAATAAGTGGGTGCGCGTGATTCCGTTGCGCATCAATGTAGCCAAATTTGTATTGAGCAAACACCAAAAAAGGCTTTTACAAAAACAAAAAAACACTACAGTCCGCTATCAGCCTATTGCGCTTGATGACGAGCGCGACCTCATGTTTCAAAAGCACATCGAACGCTTCAAGCAAAATCAGCCCGATTCGCTGACTGTTTTTTTGGGCAGGCAAGCGGGCGTTGTGCCGTGTCTTGCGCTGGAGTGCGCCCTCTACAGTGAGGCAGGCAAGTTGTATGCCGCCAGTTATTTTGGGGTAGGCGAGGAAGCGATTTCAAGCATTTATGCTACCTTTGATACGGACTTTGATGCCTACAGTCCTGGGCTACACACGCTTTTGGCAGAAGTACAATATGCCCAAACGCATGGCAAAAAATACGTTTATTTGGGTTATAGCTACAACGTACCTTCGCATTATGACTACAAAAAGAAATTTTATGGCTTAGAATCTTACGATTGGGCAGGCAAGTGGCAGGACTTTGCGCGGGAAGTATAGGCAAAACTATTTACGCACCCAATACACTTTCCAGTTCGTTTTTAAAATTATTTTCAAAATTGTAGTTATAGAAAGGCACAGCCGTAATAAGGTAAGTGTCGGTTTGTACTTGGATAGTTTTCTGCTCAGTCCGTATTTCTTCTAAAAATTCGTTTTTCCATTTGTCCAATCCAAACAAATGCGCTCCTTTAGGTTCTATAAAAACTTGATAGACCATTTTTTCGCCTTCGCGCTGT
This sequence comes from Cytophagales bacterium, assembly GCA_013298105.1. Classification (GTDB taxonomy): domain Bacteria; phylum Bacteroidota; class Bacteroidia; order Cytophagales; family Microscillaceae; genus RDXI01. The sequence continues at coordinate 488 of JAAFJK010000566.1, read as the reverse complement.
TTGCAAAATAATAGAAAATCAGGTTCAAAGGCTTTGCCTCGTTTGTTGAATATTTTGACTTCGCGCTCATTTCGAATGAGGTAAATGTCCTCAAACTTTTGGTTCAGTCCTTCAAAAATTCTTGCAAAAAGTGCTACAAACTCTTTTTCTTCTGATGTGCCATAGTTGGCATTGTAGGCGTACCAAGGTTCATTTGCTACTAAACTTTCCTGCCCATCTACGCGCGTATCGTCAAAGCGCATCTTGAGTTCTTTGTCTTTGAATACTTGATGAATGGGTTGTTTGATATAGGCAGAGCCTTCATATTCGGTTAGGTTATTTTTAATTTCTTCTTCCATGCTTTGCAAAAGCCCAAGCAATGCCTGCAAATAATCAAAATGTGAGATTTCTTTCAACCGTTCTACTACGCCTTTGAATACAATTTCTAAATCTCCCAAAAAGTCCGAACTTGCTACAAAATTTGAAATAGAACCCACATAAGGAAAATA
>JAAFJK010000788.1 GCA_013298105.1 Cytophagales bacterium | reverse complement strand
TTTCATTACTTTTTTGTAGGATTTTTAAGTGTAAAACATAGAATTTTTAAAAAGTGTGCGAAATAGGGACTTTTTTTTGATATATCCAAATTTATTTGCACTCACTTATAAACGCAACTTACCTACCAAGTGTTGTCTTATGTAAGTTTATTTTTAAAACTTTCCTACCAAAGCCACCTAAAGAGTTTAAAGGCATATATGCACTTTTACTTTGTAATATACAAAGTACGTTTTATTTTCTGAACCACAGATAGACTTTATAAAGCCCAAAAACTTTCAGGCGCATTTTACTGAACAGGCGCAACGCACGCGCCCAAGCGGGTATGCGTGTATGTGGGATTTTTTGCCAAAAGACATAATAGGCTTCTACAAGCTCAAAACATTCCATAAAAAATGCTTGGCGAGCGTGGTAGGCAGTACAGATGGCTAAGGCTTTGTGTTCTGTGGGGCTTTGGTTCAGCAAAAGAGCCTTTTCTAATATCCTCAAAGTGCTTTCTAAGTGTGCATTGCGCTTTTTGAGGTAAAAATGGGCGGATAAAGAATTTTTTACCTTGCGCTTCAAGGTCGTGATTTCGGGCTGATAGTGGTAAAGATACGTGCGGGCAGAGCGCACCCAAAAATCAAAATCTTCATAACTTAAAGTTTCGTCATAACCACCCAATTCATCAAGCACTTGCCTACGCATAAGCATCGTGGGCGTACATATAAAGTACCGCCTAAAAAGTGCCTCATAAATATCGCCTGTTGGCACTTGTGCATCAAGCGCGTGATGTGTGCTGATGACCTTGCCTGCCTCGTCTATGTGTTGGGCATTGCTGAATATTACGCCATATTGGGCAGGCAAGGTGTCAAACAAAGCCACTTGAGAAGCCAGACGATGGGGCAAAAGTACGTCATCTCCCGCAAGGTCAAGAATATACGCGCCCTCAGCGTGGGCGTAGGCAAGGTTAAAACTCTTACAATTTCCTTGATTTTCTTTGTTTTTAAGAAAGCGAACGACTTGCCTGCCCTCCCACGCGCTTATGGTTTTGGTTATCACAGCCGCACTTTCGTCTTGGCTGGCATCATCTACTATCAGCAGTTCCCAGTCCGTATAAGTTTGTGCAAATACAGATTGTAGGGCTTCAGCCAAAAAAGGGGCGTGATTGTAGGAAAGGCAAATGATGGAAACCAAAGCCATAAGATGATTCTTTGGACAAAGTTCCGCAATAACTTGCTAAGAACCAAAAAATATCCAACAAACTGACAAAATTACTGCCCTTGCCTACCAACTTCTGCCAAAATTTCCTATCTTTGCACCCAATTACGAAAAGGTGTATTTTTTGATTATTTTTAGTAACAATCTCATTAATTTTCAAAAAAGCACGCGGATAACGCAGATGATACAGATGACAACGGATTTTTTAAAAATACAAAAAATCAGTGAAAATCAGCCTAATCTGCGTTATCCGCGTGCTAAAAAGACTAACTTATTTAATAGTTTCTTACAAACTTTCGTAAAAAATCCATCACCAAAAAATTAGAAATTCAAATATAAATGTTCAATTTTGTCAATAAAGCCATTACTGCGATTTTTGGCTCCAAACATAAGCGCGACCTGAAGGAACTTGTACCGTACATTGCGCTCGTCAATACTGAATGGGAACGCCTCAAGGGAGTTTCTGATGATGCCCTGCGTGCAAAAACAAAAGAGCTTCAAGGCATTATCAATCAACGCCTTGTAGGTATTGATACGCAAATAACCGATACGCGCACGCAAGCCCAGCAAACGCCAGACGTGATGGCAAAAGAAAAACTTTTTGCCCAAATCGACAAACTCGAACTTGAGCGCAACAAGCAACTCGAAGGCGCATTGCTTGAAGTCTTGCCTACCGCTTTTGCTATCGTAAAAGAAACTGCCCGTAGATTCAAAGAAAACGGCAAAATGACTGTTACGACCTCCGAACACGATACGCTCCTCGCTACCCAATACAACCGAAAGCACGTCCAAATAGAAGGAAGTACGACTACTTGGCAAGGCACGTGGCTCGTGGCAGGACACGAACTGAAGTGGGACATGATGCACTATGACGTACAAATCATAGGCGGTGTAGCTCTACACAAAGGCAAAGTAGCAGAAATGGCAACAGGGGAAGGAAAAACACTCGTAGCAACCTTTCCTGCCTTCCTCAATGCACTCGCAGGGCGCGGTGTCCATATCGTAACAGTCAATGACTACTTAGCCAAGCGCGACTCGGAGTGGATGGCACCTGTTTTTGAATTTCATGGACTTCGTGTGGATTGTATAGACAAGCACCAGCCCCACACGCAGGCAAGGAGAGAGGCTTATCAGGCAGACATCACTTATGGTACAAACAACGAATTTGGCTTTGACTACCTCCGCGACAACATGGCAAATGACCTCTCAGAAATGGTACAGCGCAAGCACCATTACGCGATGGTCGATGAGGTCGATTCGGTATTGATAGATGACGCGCGTACACCGCTTATCATTGCAGGTCCCGTACCCAAAGGCGATATACACGAGTTTGATATGCTCAAGCCGCGTATCCAACGCCTTGTAGAAGCCCAACAACGCACTACCCTCGAATACCTGAACGAAGCCCGCAAACACCTCAAAGAAGGCAACGAAAAAGAAGCGGGTTTGCCTCTTTTCCGCGCCCATAGAGGATTGCCCAAATACAAACCGCTTATCAAACTTTTGGGTGAGCAAGGAGTAAGGGCTATCATGCAAAAAACTGAAAACATTTATCTGCAAGACAATCAACGCCAAATGCCTGAAGCAGATAAACCATTATATTTCACGATAGACGAAAAAAATAACAGCGTAGATTTGACTGAAAAAGGCATCGACTTTATCTCCAAAGGAGGCGAAGACCCGAACTTTTTTATCATGCCCGACATTGCCGTTTCGCTCAATACTATAGATATAGCTACAGACCTCACTTTGGAGGAAAAAGTCAGTCAAAAAGAGCAAATCATCGAAGATTATACCCTCAAAGCACAACGCATACACTCCGTACAGCAATTACTCAAAGCCTACACGCTTTTTGAAAAAGAAGTCGATTATATCATCAAAGAAGGCGAAGTAAAAATCGTAGATGAGCAGACAGGGCGCGAAATGGAAGGCAGACGTTATTCAGACGGTTTGCACCAAGCCCTCGAAGCCAAAGAAAATGTAAGGATTCAAGACGCTACCCAAACTTACGCCACGATTACGTTGCAAAATTACTTCCGTATGTACCACAAGCTCGCGGGTATGACAGGTACAGCCGAAACGGAAGCAATGGAACTCATGAACATCTACAACCTTGATGTAGTCGTGATTCCTACCAATAGGGCAATCTCTCGCAAGGACGACAATGACCTTGTATATAAGACGAACCGCGAAAAATACAATGCTGTTATTGACGAAATAACATTGCTTCGCGAACAAGGTCGACCTGTACTTGTAGGTACGACTTCGATAGAAATATCAGAGCTGGTAAGCCGTTTGCTCTCTTTGCGCAAAATCCCACACCAAGTCCTAAACGCCAAATTGCACCAAAAAGAAGCCGAAATCGTGGCAGAGGCAGGCAAGGCGGGTACTGTTACGGTAGCCACGAACATGGCGGGGCGCGGTACAGATATTAAACTTGCCTCCGAATCCAAAGCCGCAGGCGGACTCGCTATCATAGGTACAGAACGCCACGAATCAAGGCGCGTAGATAGACAGTTGCGCGGTCGTTCGGGCAGGCAAGGCGACCCAGGCACTTCTAAATTCTTTGTGAGTTTGGAAGATAACTTGATGCGCCTTTTTGGTTCGGATAGAATATCCAAAATCATGGACAGATTCGGCTTCAAAGAAGGCGAAGTTATCCAACATTCTATGATTACACGCTCAATAGAGCGAGCGCAGAAAAAAGTAGAGGAGAACAACTTTGGTATGCGCAAACGCCTGCTTGAGTACGACAACGTCATGAACGTACAGCGCGAAAATATCTACAAACGCCGTAAAAACGCGCTTTCGGGCGAGCGTCTGTCAGTAGATATTTCGAACCTTTTGGCTGATGCTTCAGAAGATGTATTGAATACTTACTATGGTGGCGATTTCAAAAATATGGAGATTGAAGTGCTGAAAACCTTTGGCATTGAGCCTCCTTTTACGCCTACAGAGTTTGACAAAGGCAACAAAGATGCACTTGCGCTTAGACTTTATGAGGCGGTTATTGGGAAATACCAAGCCCGTAACAAAGCCTTTATAGATACGCATTTGCCCAATTTGCAAAAGCTACACCGCGAACAGGGTGATAAGATTGAAGATGTCGTATTTCCGTTTACAGATGGGCGTAGGACATACCATATAGGACTGAACCTCCAAGAAGTCATAGATACGAACGGCATGAGCATCATACAGACGTATGAAAAGGCTATGACATTGCTGACCATTGACCAAGAATGGAAAGAACATTTGAGGGACATGGACGACTTGAAAGAGTCGGTGCGTACTGCCTCTTATGAGCAAAAAGACCCGCTTTTGGTCTATAAGTTTGAAGGTTTTACGCTGTATGCTACGCTGATTGCCAAAATCAACCGCAACATAGCGCACTCGCTCATGAAGCGCGAACTTGAAGCGGAGGAGCCAAATTTCCAACAGGCGGCACCCAGAAAGAGCAGTTTCCAACGCCCGCGCGTACAAGAGCAAAAGGCACAAGTTACGAATACCTTGCCTACCCAGCAGATAGAAATGCCCGAAGCAGAAGAACCTGCAGAAAAGATAAAACCTGTATCGCCTTTCCAAAAAATGAAAATGCCTGACCGCAACGAATCCGTCAATGTGCAATATCAAGATGGGCGCGTTTTGCGCAATATCAAATTCAAAAAAATAGAAAATGATTTGATAAATGGCATTTGTAGATTGATAGAATAACAAAATGCAGGCTTTTAGCCTGCATTTTTTGTGAAAGTGATGCGTTTGTCATTAGACTTCTTGCGAAAGTGCTATTTCTGATACCTCAACCCTGCCCTTCTCCAAATGGAGAAGGGTTAAAAAGACTTTCGCAAGAAGTCT
>JAAFJK010000383.1 GCA_013298105.1 Cytophagales bacterium | reverse complement strand
GCTTCCAGCCTGTTTGCAAGTCATAAACAGGCTGGAAGCCTGTGCTACAGCTTGTTCCGTTTTTTGGGTTCTTCGAAAGTTATTGCGGACTTTACTAAAGTTCGCAGGGTAGCCGTATTTTGCGCGGTGCTAAAGGAACAGGAGAGACCACAGCATGACTACCTCTGTATCATTGCTACCTAAAAAGAAAAGTTACAAAAAAACTCTTATTTTCAACGATTGTCAAGGTCTGCGACCATTGACAATCGTTAAAAATAAGAGGTCTGAGAAATATTTTTTTAGTACGTCAGTATAAAGAACGCCATACTATTCACTTTGCCAAAGGCAAGCCCTTCTTTGGTGGCTTGTTCTACAGATTCAAACTTACCCAAACATACGCGGTAGCGCGTATTGCCCGCTACAGGTGCAACCATACAAGCTGTAGCTACGCCTCGCTTTACCAAATTATTGTAGAAAGAGTAGGCATTTTCAGGTTTATCAAAACTACCCAAAACGGTATATGCCTTGCCTGCCCGCGTATTATGGAGGATTTGCGACAAATTGGCGGGTTGTTGTGGAAGCCAACTAAAGCCTGCCACATAATTGCTGTTTGTAGGATAGTCTATAGTAGGTGTGGTGGATTTGGGAGGTGTTTTTTCGAAGTCCTCTTTGGGTGCTTGTTTTGGTTCTTCTTTTTTCTCTTCTTTGATTGGTTCTTTTTTATCTTCTTTTACCTTTTCCTCTTTTTTATTGGCGGTTGAGGAAAGGTTGTTGCTATCTGTGATAAGCCATATCACAAAGACGATACCCGCCAAAAACATAAGCGTAAGGAGTAGAATCAAGAATCTATCTCCCGAACGGCTTACGATTTTTTCTTCTACAGTGATGTCGTCTTCGGGGGTTTTGGAAGTGGCAGTGGCATGGATATGCGGTTTTGTAACGGGTACAAAATCGTCTTCTTTGTCGTCTTGCGGTACGTAGGCAGGCAAGTCAGGGTTTGTGCGAGTGAGCGAGCTTGCCTGCCCTGCGGGTTCGGCTGTATCGTGTACGAGCGGTTTGGGATATAGTCCTGGCAGTCCAAAGCTATCGCCTTCCACGTTTGTTTCTTCGTCTATTCTAAAAATAACAGTTTCATCATTGATTTGATTGAGCATCCCGAATCCTTCGAGTTCATAGCGTTGTCGGGAGGCAAGTGCCTCTTTGACTTTTTGGACAAAGGTCTGAATGGTATAGTTTGCCTGTTCGGTAGTCAGGTTTTCACGCGCCATGAGTACCTCACAAAGCTCTGTATTACTGGCATCATGGGTGGCATGAAAGGTAACTTTTTTGTTTGGAGGCAAAAATTTGTAAACACCCGCCTGTATGCTGGCACTTGTGGGAGTTGCCTCAAACTTACCAAGTTCGGGAATGGTGAGTGAGTTGTGGTCTAAGAGCCACTCGTAAAGGTGTTTTTTAACGATTCTTTCTTCTAATGCCATGATTTTATATATTACAAGCCCCAAAGAAAAGGCTTTTTTGAGAAAAAAACAAATATTTTAGATTTTTAGGTGTTTTAATTTGTTTACGGGGTACGGGTTTACGGGGAGAACAGAGAACGGGAAATGTATCAAACCTCACTCACTTTTCTTATATTGGCGCAAGGCGATTTCCATTGACCACCAATAAAAATCGCGTGGATAGTGCAAAAGATACGCCTGCTTTTTGTTCAAAAGCAAGTCATAATGCCCCAGATAGTTCCGCTCCCAAGATACAGCCCCCCAGCCTTGCATGAGGTCTTTTATCTCGTTGCGTATCTCGATGATTTCGGTTTCAGTGAAGCCTGTTTCGATGAGGCTTTCCATAGTTTTTTGGTGGTGATGCTCGGTATATTCCATGTCTGCGAAGGCTTCATTGATGGCTTTCCAAACATCAAATCGGTCTTCTACTTTCAAGCCTGCTTGTTTTACAAATTGTATAAATTCAGCTTTGTACTTACTCTCAATAAAAATAACTTCGTTGTGATTGATGACTATAGTAGGCGGATAGGTGTTCAGATTCACCTCATTGATTTGGCTTATGTGGATAAGCGGTTTTTCACGTATAGTGCTTACTAAGAACTCATATTGCCTGATTTCGATGGCATCTGGGTGGAAAAAGATACGTTTTGGATACATATATATTTATTTTTTTCAAATTTCTTGCACAAATATAAAGAATATTTTATTTTTGGACAAAAATAAAAACGAATATGGCAATAAAACTCTTAATGCCCAAATTGAGCGACACGATGGAAGAAGGCGTGATAGCCGTTTGGCATAAAAAAGTAGGCGACTTTGTAAAAGGTGGCGACCTCTTGGCAGAGATAGAAACGGATAAAGCAACGATGGAATATGAGGAATTTGAGTCAGGCGTAGTCCTGTATCAAGTTCCCGAAAAGTCGGCAGTAAAGGTAAACGATTTGATGGCTATTTTGGGCAAGGCAGGCGAGGACATCTCTGCTCTGCTGAGTGGTGGAGGTGCGCAAAGTGCGCCCAAAGCTGAACCTGTAGCTACCATCGCCGAACCTGTAGCTGTAGTAGCCCAACCCCAAACTGTATCTACCGTAAAGGTAAACGCGACTGCTATCACGATGCCCAAGCTAAGTGATACCATGAGCGAAGGCGTAGTTGCTAACTGGCTTGTAAAAGTAGGGGACGTTTTCAAGGCGGGTGCAATCTTGGCTGAAATAGAAACAGACAAGGCAACGATGGAGTATGAGTGCTTTGAAAAAGGAACGGTACTTTATTTGGCAGTAGAAAAGGGACAAGCCGTAAAAGTTGATGAGGTCATCTGTATCATAGGCGAACCAAATGCAGATTACAAACTCCTGCTGGAGCAACTGAAAGGGGGCGTGCCTACGCAGGCAAGTTCACCAACTGTTGTCCAAAACAGTCCTACTGCCTTGCCTGCCCAAGCCCAGACAAATGTACATAGTACTGACGAGCGTGTCAAGATTTCGCCTTTGGCAAAGCAACTTGCTAAAGAAAAAGGGATAGACCTTGCCTCCCTGCAAGGCTCAGGCGAAAACGGCAGAATCGTAAAACGTGATGTAGAAACATACACACCTACTACCAAAACTGTAGAAAAAACCGAAAAATCGCCCTTGCCTACCGCGAGCATATCGCTGGGGCAGGAAAGTTTTGAGGAAGTGCCTGTTTCACAAATGCGTAAAACGATTGCGAAGCGTTTGAGTGAAAGCAAGCACACTGCGCCACACTTCTACCTCACGATGGAGATAGAAATGGACGCGGCTATGGAAGCACGCGAGCGCATGAACGAAAGTTCGCCTGTAAAAATATCTTTCAATGATTTGGTTGTAAAAGCCTGTGCTATGGCTTTGCGCAAACATCCTGCTGTCAATTCTTCGTGGCTGGGTGATAAGATTCGCTACAATCACCACGTCCACGTAGGCGTAGCGGTAGCAGTGGACGAAGGTCTGCTCGTACCTGTGGTGCGCTTCACTGACCAAAAGTCGCTCTCACAAATTGCAGGCGAGGTAAAAGACCTTGCCCAAAAAGCGAAAACCAAAAAACTGCAACCCGCAGATTGGGCAGGCAATACGTTCTCGGTTTCGAATTTGGGTATGTTTGGGATAGACGAATTTACGGCTATCATCAATCCACCCGATGCGTGTATTTTGGCTGTGGGTGGCATCAAGCAAACGGCTGTGGTCAAAAATGGACAGTTGGCTGTAGGCAATGTCATGAAAGTTACCCTTTCTTGCGACCACCGCGTAGTAGATGGCGCAATGGGTGCGGCTTTTTTGAAAACGCTTAAAGAATTGCTGGAAGCCCCTGTAAGAATGTTGGTTTAGTAAAGTATGCGTTGTTCGAAAGTTATTACGGGTTTCGTAATAACTTTCGAATTTTTCAAAAATAGCGGTTGCAATAATTTAGGCTATTGGCGCGTTGTGGTGTTGTATTTTCTTATCTTTTATGAAAAAAACGACCTACTTATTCCTTGCCTACCTTTGGGCTACCTTAGCTGTAATTCAAGCACAAGACAAAACTAAAGAATTATTTGAAGAATTGCTTCAAAATACATCGAGCTTGGAGGTCGTCAAAGAGCTTGTAAAAGCAGGTGCAAATCCCCAAGCGACTTTTCAAAAGGAGGGCAGTTGGGCATATATGATGAAGCCTTTGCATATAGCCGCCGCTTCTCAGAACCTTGAGCTTGTAAAATATTTTGTGAGTAAAGGCGCAAATATCCATGAATTTGTCAAATATCCAGCAAGTTTTACTGCCAATACCCAAACACATAATAGACTTCTTGCGAAAGTCTTTTTAACCCTTCTCCATTTGGAGAAGGGCAGGGTTGAGGTATCAAAAATAGCACTTTCGCAAGAAGTCTAATAACTGCAATGCTTTGGCGATAAGTGCGCACTACCACGTAGGCAAGCCTGAAGGCGAAGCTATGATAAATTATTTGCTGGCACAAGGGGCAGACATCAATGGGTATGTCTGTGGTGGACAAACTATAGTCATGTACGCACTGATGAGTGAAAATACCAACGAAAAAACGATTCAGTTCCTGATAGACAAAGGGGCAAATTTGAATAAATTGCGCAAAGAAGATATGAGCAATGGTTGGAAAGAAAGTGTTTTTTTGTATGCTTTTGATAGCTATAAAAAGAAGGTTAAGATGAAAGAAATCAAGCTCATGGTGGCGCGAGGAGCCAAAACTGTAGGCGATTTTGTGACTTGGAGTTTTTTAAATCACTGTATTTTTGATGGTAAAAATGAACTGGCAAAGTACCTTCTTGAGCAAAAATTGGTAAGTATCACAGACCAAGGAAGTGAAGAAGAATATGGCTCAAACATGAATATTGCGGCGGGTGTCGGTAATCTTGAAATGATAGATTATATGCTAAAGCTGGGCGTAAAACCCGAAACAAAAGCTACCAATGGCAAAAATGCGCTCGATTTGGCACGTGAGAAAAATCAAGAAAAAGCCCTGAAGTTATTGCTTACCAAAAAGATAGAGCCTGCCGACAAAGCATACATGGACTTGCGCAACGACCCTGCGTATGAGCGTGTTATCTTTCACAATAAAAAGGCAGAAAATTTTTCCTTGCCTACCCCACAAGGTAAAACGATTACTTTTGCAGACTACAAAGGCAAAGTGGTCTTGTTGAATATTTGGGCTACTTGGTGCCTGCCTTGCGTACTGGAGATGCCTAATATACACAAACTACAGACTGCTATCCGACAGCCTAATTTTAAAGTAGTAGCTGTGGCGATAGATGCTCCCGATAGGAAAAAAAATATACTTGACTTTTTGAAAGAAAATCCAAGTTATAAATTTGACTATGCTATAGACCAAAACTACGAGAAAATGGTGTATGGCTATGCTACCACTATACCTGGTACTTTTTTGATAGATAAAAATGGCAATATCGTGGCAGAGGTAAAGGGCAAAGTAGATTGGAGTACCGAGCCATACATCAAACTTATCAAAACCATTTTGGCACTTTGAGCAGGTCATTTGCTATTTCGGAGCCGAGGTAAGACCTTGTCTGCCTGCGGATTCTATTTGTATTAGACATTTTCGGTTCTTCGAAAGTTATTGCGGAATTTGAAATAGGAGTCATTGTAAAAGTAAGTCATGTTGCTTCAACCCTTCGAGTGTCTAAACTCTCTAAAAATCGAACATCTGCAATAACTTTTCAAGAACCACATTTTCTTTTCATGGGCAGAGATTTTAGTTGGCTTCACGCTCGTCAAAAGTCGTATAAGTTTTTTCTACAATTTTATGAATGATTTTGTCTAATTCTTTGGTAGTGATAAGCAAATAACCAATATATTCGGTAGAAAGTGGTGTTTTAGTTTTAAAATCGTCTTCAATTAGATTTATAAGTCCAAGTATAGTAGCTACAGGGCGGCGGACTTCGTGTGATTGTTGCCACGCGATAGATTTGAGGGCTTCGTTTTGGGTAATAATTTTGTGTTCGGCTTCTTTTCGCTCTGTGATATTGCGGTTGTAGATGGCAATGCCATGCGGCATAGGGACGATTTGTTGATAATACCAGCCTCTGCCCGCGCCTGCTATATCCATGAAAAATTCTTCTTCTATGGGTTTTTGGGTTTCTAAAACTTGTTTGAGTTGCTCAAA
>JAAFJK010000569.1 GCA_013298105.1 Cytophagales bacterium | reverse complement strand
ATCATCAGCCAAGCCCAAATAGACTATATGCTGGAGCGAAGCTATGCCCCCGAAAATCTGCAAAAGCAAATGCTGGAAGATAACTATCAGTTTTCGCTTGCCTACGTAGGCAAGGAACTCGTGGGCTATGCGGCTATGCGAACAACTGATGGCAAAAGCTATTTTTTGGATAAATTTTATGTAGATACTGAAAAACATCAACAAGGCATTGGAGGCAATTTTTTGGGCTATTTGGAAGAATTGTATGCCCCCGAAGTTATCCACTTGCGCGTGAATAGACTGAACTATGTAGCCATCAATTTTTATTTCAAACATGGCTTTGTGATTGAAAGTACAGATGACCTCAGCATAGGCGATGGCTATGAGATGAATGATTTTATTATGCGAAAGTAAAATCTAATAAAAAATCTAAATCCTTGCAATTTTATTTTTTTTTACTAACTTGCCTACCCAAATTAGCTGATATTTAAGACATGACTATATCAAAATTTACGCTTTTGTGCATGGCTTGGCTATGTACTGTGCCTTTGTCCAATCTTTTTGCGCAATGCAGAGAGATTGATAGCCTTCAGCACCTCATACCCACACTCCAATCCAAGCGCAAAGTTGATGCGCTCAACGAACTTACCTACCAATTTACCAAAGCCAAACAAACAGATTTGGCGGTACGCGTGGTGGAGAATGAAGCTATGCCACTTGCCAGAAGTACAAAATATGAGAAAGGACTTGCAAAAGCCTACATCAATCTGGGCAGTGTGGTTTATTTTCGTGATAACAAAGACCAAAGTTTTCAAGAGGCAATTACACACTTTCAGAAAGGATTTAGTATGCTCAAGACGACTGCCTCCGAAAATGAACAGGCACAAGGTTTTGAAATTTATGCAGATTATTTTTGGCAAATCATCTACCTAAAGCAAGAATATGCAGACTCCTCTGCCAAATATTATGCAAAGGCGTATGACCTTTACAAAAAAGTAGGCAATGAACCCAAAGCCGTAGAGATGGCAGAATATGCCGCACGTAGTTATTTTGAAAATAGAAATGACAATCAAGCTATTATATATACCAAACGAGCCTCAGAAATTCAAAAAAATAAAACCAGCTACAGTCCTTCTAAATTGTTGGGACGTTTGTTAGATGACCAACGCGCCTCCCAAAACCGCGTAAACTATGCTGTTGGTTTTGTGGCACTCATTATAGTCGCGGCGGCAATAGGAATGGGTTTTGCTTTTGTAAAGGTGCGCAAAACCAATACACTCCTCGAAACCCAAAAGAAAGACCTCGAAGATAAAAACGAAGAAATCAAAGACAAAAAACGCGAAATAGAAGAACGAAACCATAAATTGCAAGAAACTTTCCAAGAACTCGAAAAGAAAAATAAAGAAGTAGAACGCAGTAACAAAGCTATCCTTCTCCAACAAACGGAGATAGAAATGCGCAATACACAACTGGCAGAAGCAAACGAAGAACTGATGCAAAGCCAAGAAGAAATCAAAGCCCAACGCGACAATGTAGAACAACTCGCACGCGAAATATCTGAAAAGGCAGACGAGCTAAAACGCTCTTATGAAACGCTCACTATCCTAAGTCGTATTGGGCAATCTATTACTTCTACCCTTGACATCAACAAGATTTTTGATAATTTTTATCAATATACACTACAACTTATGCCCGCAGATAGTTTTAGGGTGCTTGAGTTTGAGGAAGAAACAGGCGATTTAGCCTACAAATTCAATATTGAAAATGGCACAAAAAAACCACTCATAAGGGTTCAGATGCGCGAAGGCAACAACCCTTCTGTAATGTGTGCCAAAGACGGCAGGTCTATCATGGTCAATAAAAGGGAAGATTTGGAGCTGTACGACCTTGACAATTATGCCATGAGGCAGGGCTACAATGCTATGCTGTATTATCCACTTTTTGATGGAGATAAGCCCAAAGGCGCAGTAGGCGTATATAGCAAACAAAAAAATGCGTATGATGCCCGCGACCTTGAATCACTCACTACGCTCTCAACTTATGTGATGATTGCCTTGAAAAATGCCGAAACTTATACCAAACTTGATGGCGCACAAGCCCAACTGGTAGAATCCGAAAAAATGGCGGCACTCGGTGGACTTGTAGCGGGAGTAGCCCACGAGATAAATACGCCTGTGGGGATATGCGTTACTGCCGCTTCACGCATAGATACCAAAACGCAAGAATTTGTAAAAATCCTTGAAAGTGGACAGATGAAGCGAAAAGATATGACTGACTACCTCGAAGTAGCTACAGAAGGTAATAAAATCGTACTCACTAATCTAAAACGTGCGGCTGACCTTGTGCAGAGTTTCAAAAGAGTTGCTGTAGAGCAAACCATAGAAGAAAAACGAATGTTTGACCTCAAAAGCTACATTGAAGAAACTATTTTATCCCTTCGTCCTGAACTTAAAAACAAGCCTTATGAGGTGCATTTAGAGTTAGAAAACATCGAAATAGACAGTTATGCGGGCGCGTTCTCTCAAGTGCTTACGAACTTTATCATGAACTCGCTCATTCATGGCTTCAAAGGCAAAGAGGCAGGCAATATCCGTATCAAAACCATTACCAAAAACAAAAACCTTGTCCTTACTTACAGTGATGACGGAAATGGCATGACTCCCGAAGTATTGGAAAAAATCTATGAGCCGTTTTTTACCACCAATCGCGCAGGCGGGGGCAGTGGCTTAGGTATGAATATTGTCTATAACCTCATTGCCCAAAAATTGGGAGGCAAGATAACCGTAGATAGTGCGGTAGGCAAGGGCGTAACTTTTACGATTGAAGTACCATTGTAGGCTTACTTAGGAACGAGTAAAAAATAACTTAAGAATATTTAGCCACGCTGTAAGCGTCTGTTATCGAGCTTTTACGCGGTTAGGCAATACCAACAGACGCTTACAGCGTGGCTTCGCGTGAGTGAAATTATCAGGTTATTTTATTTTCATTCCTTATTAGACGGACTTTCGCAAGAAGTCTATTCCTCATCTCGCGTTTCTTTAGTTGGTTTTTTGAAAGCCACTTCCTTGCCTACCCATGCCGTTATTTTGCCTGAAGTATCTACCAAATCAAAAGTGGCTGTATAATCCACCTCTTGCCCAAAAGCAAACTCACCTGAACACATACTATGCCCTATGCTGAGTGCTTGGACAGCTACATTTTGGGTATTTTCTGGCAAAATGTAGTAGGTACTTTTTGTTTTTTTGGCGGTATTCGTAAGCGTAACCCGTACCAAATAATCTGCACTGCCTTTCACTTCAAAACTGAAAGCTACAGACCTCGAAGGACCGCAACCAAACTCTACATAGTGTTTTTTGGTTTCAGTAGGTTTTTTTGCCCATGAGAGCGTGTTTTGTACTGTATTGGTTATTTCCCAAGTAGGAGGTTCATATTTTTGGGTGCTATAATTATGTTTTGTGAACGTATGATGTTCAGCTTGGGGCATATATTTCTCGATGACGAGCGTATATTTTTCGCCTACTTTCAGGGGTTCAGCAGGGACTAAGACTACTTGAAGTGTGCCATAGCCCTTGTTTGTTTCTTTGATGGTCAGTTTTACTTTGTGCTTGGCTGATTGCAAATATATAGGATAAGTGGTATTGAATTGACTCACCACTTGACTTGCCTGCCCATAGCCTTCTATGACCATGATGCCTTGAGAAGACAGCGTTTGCCCATTCGGATAGAAAGAAGTCGCCCAGTCGCTACAGTCTGCCGAAGCGAGAGCCATAGTCGATAAATAAATCCAAACAAAGAGTAGCTTTTTCATATTTTTGAGTTTCGTTTGCTTATAATACTCAAATGGGCGCGATTTATTACGTGGGCAGGCAAGTTTATTATTTCGTTTGCCATGTTTCGCTTTTTTCAAGAAAAAAGCTATAATTATTTCGTTTGCCATGTTTCGCTTTTTTCAAGAAAAAAGCTATCTTTGCGCCCAATGAAGCACGTTGTAAAAGTAGGCGAGTCATTGTTCGCTATTGCAAACAAGTACGGACTCACAGTAAGCGAACTGCGCCAGCTAAATCCGCTTGTATCTTCGAGCCTACGCATAGGGCAAGAACTCAGCGTAAGCAAGACGCAAGTTCCTGTAGAAGTAAAAGAAATCACACCCAGCACTACCGCCTCGCCCGCAGGCGTATATACAGTGCAGGTAGGTGATACTTTATTTGGTATAGCCCAAAAGCACAAGGTTACGGTAGCCCAAATGATGGAGGAGAACAAACTCACTTCCTCCAAACTCTCTTTGGGGCAAGCCCTCAAAATCCCCAAACCAAACCAAACCAACCCTCAACCCAATCCCACACCCATCGTTATCGCTATCCCTGATACGCATACGGTAGGCAAGGGCGAATCTTGGTTTGCTATCGCCCAACGTTATAAACTCAACTTACAAGACCTCAAAACTTGGAACAATGTATCGACAGAAATACTACGCGAAGGGCAAAAAATAATCCTGAAAGCACCCATCAATGATATAAAACCTGTCTTAGAACCCAAAGAAGACATTGGCAAGCAGATGAGAGCCATCGTAGAAGCCCGAAAACAATTCGCGCTCACGACCACAAATGGCATCGATATTTTTCAAGACGGATTGCGAAGTGCTGTAGGTCGCAACCACATCAATCGCCCCGAAGACCTTACCAAAATCCAAACGCGCCTCGTACAGTTGGGCATCTTGCCTACCGAACACGACGAGGAGCCAGAAAGTATCTACAAACGCAACGGCAGAGGTGCTATCACTGCCAATCTTATCCCCAAAACGATAGCGGCTATTGAGCAATTTCAAACTAAGTTCCGAGTAAGATTTTGGATAGAACACTCCTCAAGGGTGGCTATGATGAAAACCAATAGCTTCACGCAGGGCGTAATCATGCCCGAAGACGTTACGTACAAAGTCCTTTGCGAATATACCCAATACAAAATCACTTTCACAAATCCACAAGACAATTTGCCTACCACCGTAAAATTCTATAACTTTCCATTAAGCAATTTTACGCAATATTATCAGGGCGTTTCGTACATAGGTGCCTCTAATCCAGAGATTCCTGTGTCGGTTTTTCAACGCTTGGGCGTGAATACAGACCTTGCGCTCGCGCTACAATACGTATCAAAAAATGAAGGCAATTTTGATGCACTGAATACGTATGATAGCGCGGTTTTTTCGTATGGATTTATACAGTTTGCAGGCAATGGGGGCGGTTTTCCGTTGCTACTTGCACACATGAAGCACAAAGCACCCAAGCTCTTTCAAGATTATTTTGAAATATACGGCATAGATGTAGATTATGTCCTGCATCAAGGCGTAGTCCGTCAGGCAAAACTACTACTGGCAAACCCATACCAAAGGGCAGGCAAGTATTGGTTAGAAGGTCTTGAGGCTGAAATGGCTTTGCGCGAAGACAAGCAACTGTACGGCATATTCATAAGAGCGGGCTATCATTTGCCTGTCATTACATTGCAGATAGATGCCGCCATACGGTTTTATGTCTTGCCTGCCCTACAGATTCGCCTGAACTTGCGCATGGGCGTTGCGCAATTACCGAATATACTGATTACCCAACTCATCAACTCCCAAATGGGGCTGGCACTTCTCATAGATACTGTAGTGAATCAATGGACTACCCGCACTCAAGACATCTTCCGACAAGCCCTCGAGACACTCATCATTCAGCACAAAGCGCAAACCATGACAGACATTCAGCGCATAGATGAGCGCAAAATCGTGGAACAAATCATCACAGATGCCAAAGTCCGCAATGATTTGCGCCTTATCCAACGTGCCACAAATATCCTGCAAAGCGGACTAAGCACCCAAAAAGCCACTTCAGCTTTATTTACGAGTTAGAGAAATGAAAAAAAAGCATACTTTTATAGTTTTTTTGTGTTTGATGTTGTGTTTTGCCTGCTCGAAACGAGAGGCAAAGCAAGAAAATACTTTTATCGAAAAAAAACAAAATAAGGTAGTGGAAAATATAGTGGAGCTTGGCAGACAAATTTTTGCCAATAATTGTGCTACTTGCCACACTGTAACTCAAAAAGACCTTATCGGACCTGGTATGCAAGGCATCACAAAACGCAGAGAAAAAAAATGGATAATAAGTTTTATCCGCAATTCTCAAGCACTTATATCTTCGGGTGATGCAGAAGCCATCAAAGTTTTTAAGAAATACAAAAGTACAATGACATCTTTCTTATTTGAAGACAAGGAAATGGAAAATCTATACCACTATTTGGAGAGTTTGGAATAAAAATCTACAATCCTTTGTGCGATTATTTCTTGGGGCGTATCGAGTATATAGGCTTCAAAGGCTTCTGTATTTGAAAAAAGTGCCTTAAAATCCACAATAAATGCACCCAACGCACGCCCATTCAAAGCAGGTAAAAGTGTCATGAGATATTGCCCATTGAATTTGGTTTGGAGGGCAGAAGCACGCGCCTCTTGTGCCTGCTCTTTCGCTATCTGGTAGGCAAGGTCAGATTCAGCAAAAAATGACAAAATGTGAGGCAAATAACTTTGTTTATCACCTTCAAAATGGCAGGTTTTTGTGATGTTGTGGCTCTCTAAATAGTCCAAAAAACGCGCTATAGTAGGGCGATTTTTGGCTCTTTTTTCGATAGATTTGGCTTCAAGATAAGGCACAACTGAAAAATAAGGACTTTCGATTGCCCATTGAAAAATGTCTTCCAATTTATCAAAACCGCTTTCCCAAACTTCATATTTTAAACCCAAAAATGCACAAATGCGCCTAAAATCTGTCGTGATAGGCAAATCTTTGTGATAATTCCCATCTTCGCGCCTATAGACATACAGCAGTCCCTGCTCGCCATATTTTAGGTTGAATTTTTTACAAATTCGCCCTATCAAATTTCCTAAATCATTGAAAGAAAGATAATTGTAGGTACTCTCGAGATGAATAGCAGGCACATTAAAAAAATCAACTTGAAAATTTTGATAGGCTGTAGAAAATAAATTACTGACAGACTTCTGTTGTTGGTTTTCCAATCCCAAATCTTTGGCTATTTCTTGCTTCAACCAATGCCAATCCTTGCCTACCTGCTCTGCAGATACGATAACGTCCATGTCCCCAAAATCGGCTTTTGCGGCATAGTAGCGCGGTATTCGGTAGGCAAGGGGCAATTTCTTGTCCAAATACTCGATGACTTTTTTCTCAATCACAAGGTACTCGGCACGCTCGATACGTCCAAGTCCAAAAAGTTTTCCTCCCATATTCAAAAATAGCAATTATTTTTATAATTTTCAACAGACCACTATACAATTTGTTATTTGATATTTTTTATTTTCAACGTTGTCAATGGTCGAAGACCTTGACAAGCGTTGAAAATAAAAAACAATCCGCTTATTTTTCTTTTTTTATACGCTTGTCAAGGTCTTCAACCATTGACAAGGTACAAAAAAAAGAAAAATAGTTTTATATCTTTTTCGCCTTTTAGGAATGAAAATAAAATAACATGATAATTTCACTCACGCGAAGCCACGCTGTAAGCGTCTGTTGGTATTGCCTAACCGCGTAAAAGCTCGATAACAGACGCTTACAGCGTGGCTAAATATGCTCAAGTTATTTTTTACTCGTTCCTTAGTAATTTTAAGGGCTTAAATTCAAATTGTACAGTAGTCTGAATTTTCAAACAATGATTCTTCTAAAACCATAAAAAACGCATAGCTAACAATCCTGTGGGCAGGCAAGGATTTTTTCAAGCGTCTTTGGACAATGCGTAAAAAGCACCTCAAAATGTGGATTCCGTTTTTCAAAAGCCCTTATCCTTGCCTGCGTTTGGACAAAATCTTGCCACGAATCAAAGAAAAGTTTGACTATGCGGTGGGGCAAAATATTTTTTTGGTACGTTTCATAGCTCCATGCCGCATCAGTACCAAAAAATATTTTTTTTGAATCTTGCGCATATACAAAGCCCAGCATACCGCGTGCGTGTCCTGCCAAAGATACCAACTGAAAATGCGGACTTTGAAATAAAGAGTACAATGTCAATCCTTCTTCGGTGGTAGCCATCGAATCCGCCAAAAGCTCTATCGGAATTACGCGCTCATAAAAATCGGTAGGCAAGAGCTTATGCAAGATGCCTTTGCGAACAGCCGAAAATCCACGCAATGTTTGGACTTCTGCCAAGCTCGCCTTCGTACACACGAACCTTGCCTGCGGAAAGTCCCGCAATGCCGAAATATGGTCTGCATGAAAGTGCGAAATGATTATGTAACGTATATCGGTAGGCAAGATGTTTTGTGATGCCAAAATCTCCTTTGCTGTTTCGCCTTGCGCTAAAACTATAGGCGTAGCCCACCGATACAGCCGTTCGGGAAATGCGCGTGTGGCTTCTATAAAGTGCGGACTGTAGCCTGTATCAAACATCACATAGCCCACTTCGGGTATGTGCCACAACGCCCAAACCGCATAAAACCTTGCCTGCCCTCTGCCCGAAATGGGATTCTCGATATGCGCCTCCGCTTTGCAATAACCCGAAGCAAAGAGTTGTAAAGTTACTGTGCTTTTTTCCATTGGATATATTCATTGATGCCATCTTGAGTAGTCATAACGGGCTGATAATTAAGTTTTTGGCGTGCTTTTGAAATGTCCATAGTCAGGCTATTCGCCAAAACACCCACACTATAGCGTGTCAAGACAGGTTCTTTTTTTTCTTCAAAAAACCGCGCTTTCCATTCCAAAAAACCGCCTACCCACATAGCGAGTTGCTTTGGTACGCGCTGGGTGGGAGGCTTCAGCCCAAGCCCTTGCAAGACTTGGCGCAATGCGTCCCAAAACTTGATGGGTGTGCCGTCTGTGATGTTGTAGGCTTCGCCAAAGGCATCACTGGGCGCGTGAATAGCGCAATCAATGGCTTCTATGACATTGCGGGCGCACGTAAAGTCGCAAATATTATTGCCCTTGCCTACTATTTTGAGCTTTCCTTTGTGGTAGGCTTCTAAAACTCTGGGCAGTATGACTGTATCTTCTGCTCCAATGATGGCGCGTGGGCGTAAAGCAAGGGTAGCAAAATTTGGATTATTCATAGCCAAGACGTTGTTTTCGGCTATGAGCTTGGTACTGGCATAGTGATTTACTATGCGGGTAGGCAAGGGCTGGGATTCTTTGACCTCAAATCTGTCCGTAAAATCAAAATAAATACTGGGCGTAGAGATAAAAATAAACTTTTTTACGCCATTTTTTATGCTTGCGTTCAATAAATTTTGGGTAGCCACCACATTTGCCTGATAAAAATCATCATAAACACCATACGGGGACGAGAGCGCGGCACAATGTACGATTATCTCTGCCCCTGCTGTAACTGCTTCGCAAAATGTAGCTTCACACAAATCACCCTGCATAAAGTTAGCCAAAGAGATTTCGCGCCTTGAGGTAGGTACTACGGTGTGGTTGGTGTATTTTTGGGCAAAGTATTTGGCGGTTCTACCACCTAAAAAACCTGCCGCCCCTGTGATGACAAGGCTTGGAAGTGCTTTAACTTTCATATTCTTTTTGTACCTTAAGCAAGTGGCGCAATTCGGCTAACTCAAAAGCTAAACGTTGGGCTTCTTCTTCAGCTTTGATACGGGCATTGGCTTCTTTTTTAGCACGTTTTTCTGCTTCGGTGCGGGCTTGCAATTCTTCTTCGGCACGTTTTTCTGCTTCGGTGCGGGCTTCTTGTTCAGCCAAAAGTTCTTCAGTATATTCAGTCAATTTCGTGCGTATGTCTGCTAATTTTTGTTCTGCATCAAAGCGTATTTCGCGCTCTGTGCCATAGCTCTCAAACCTACTGCCGTCAGAGGCACGCAAAAACAATTTACGTTTTTTACCTGCCTCTACCACTATCTCAAAAGTGATGTTTAACATCTCTATTTTGTAATTGTGGTAAAACAAAGTGCGTATAAGTTCGCCCCCTATGCGCCAAAAAACCTCCAAACTAAGATAGGGTTTGGTATGAATAACGATATATTCTTCTACGCCTATGCCATCATAAAAAGCTAAACGATTTTGTTGGTCATCTTTTTTGGCATAATTTGCTTCAGAGAGTACCTCTACGGCTATCATGCGCATACTGCCTGCCTCCGCACCGAGCAGTGCCAATTCGTTTTCTTTGATGAATGATGTGCGGTCATAGACAACCACAGGCGTAACTATGAATAAGTCAGGAGCAAGTTGGATTTGTTTGGGGGCAGGTTTCGCTCCTTTTTTGGCTTCTTTGTGGTCGTGTTTTGTATAATACACGAATACATCTTGTCCTACAAAATGTGGTACTTTGAGCGCACCCATCACGGCATCTATTACGCTTTTGAGGTAGGTAAGTATCTCAGCTTGTTCGGCAGGTTGTCCCATAGTGTCGAGGTCTTCAGAAGGGTAGTCAAAAAGTTTCCAGTCCTCTGAGAGGTCATAGATGACTTCAGGGGTAGGCACAAGCGCCTCGAGGCGCGGATAAGTAGGAAACAACGCTAATTGCATGATGTAAAAATACAAAGAAAATTACAAATAAGCAAATTTTTAGAAAAAAAATGGCAGCCTTTAAAGTAGGCGATTGTTCAAAAAATCTTTCTTTTCAGCTATTTCGCTCAAAAGTGTAGGATTTTCTTCTATAGCATTACCCACTACAAGCATATCCGCGCCTGCTTCCCACATCTCAAGGGCGCGTTGTGGGAGGCGAATGCCACCACCTACCACCAAAGGGCAATCTGTAGATTTGGTAATCATTCGAATCATGGCATTGCTGACAGACTTATCTGCGCCACTGCCTGTATCTGCATACATCATACGGAGTCCGAGCATCTCACCTGCCATAGCGATACACGCCGCCACTTCGGGCTTATCGTGGGGCAGAGGCGTGGTATTGCTCATGTACGAGGCAGTAGTGGGCTTGCCTCCCTCCACGAGCATATAGCCCGTAGGCAAGATTTGTAATTTGCTTTTTTTCAGAATAGGTGCGGCTACTATGTGCTGACCTATCAAAAATTCAGGGTTTTTGCCTGATATGAGCGAAAGAAAAAGAATCCCATCAGCGAACGAATCTATGTGCATATTGCTACCAGGGAAGATGATAACAGGCTTTTGGGTATGTGCTTTGATGAGCTGAATGGTACTGCCTATATTCCAACCTTGAATCAAACTCCCACCCACAAGTATCCACTCCACTTGTGCAAAGGCATCAAGGGCAAGTAATTTTTGAAGTATTTGCTCGTCAAATTTATCTGGGTCCACAAGCAAAGCAAGCGACTTCAGTCCTTGTTTTTTGCGCTCACATAGTTCGTCAATAATTTTCATTTCACTTATCTTTTTTGCTTTTGAGAGGAAGGTTGTCTTGTACTTTTTCTAAAAATATATCCAAAGCTATCGAACCCGCCCTTGCCAAAAGTACATTTATGAAGCCATTGCCGCGTTTAGATTCAGGTGCTTCTACATAACGAATCTCTACAGTTTGTGCTTGTTTTGGTTGTTTATTTTTTTACCTCCTCCCAAAAGCCATCGGGCTATCCTATAACCCACATACACCGAAGCCGCACCCACTGCTGCCGTCAAACTATCGCGGCGGAGGTCGTGCCAGCTATGTTCTACGGCTTGTTGGGTTTCTTGTACTTTGCGCACAAGTGCGAGGCGTTGGTCTGTATCTGTGGGGCGTTTGGCAGGCAAGTTGGGGGACATGGGAGGTATGGACGATTTATGATATACAATTTACGATTTACGATTTACGATTTTAAGTATTTAGTTGCCAACCCCCAAGGGAATTTTTTATAAATTTTAGTTTAAACTTGCCTACCAAAACACTAAAATAAGCGAAATTTGAGCGTACTTCTCTACTTTGGGGCAGGGGGCTAAAATATGGCGTTGGTTTTTTAATCTTTCGAAACATATTTTACAAATCTTTGCAAAGAATAGATAACCCATTTTTTGGTGCTTTTCAAAAGCGTATTTTGTAACAACATCACAAGGATAATGATAAAAAAATGTGTTCCTGCGACTATCAAAAAACCCATATAGGGCGCACCCACACAAAACGAAAGTGTATTGATATAGAGTGCGAGCGCGATATTCAAAAACAAAAGCATACTTCCAAACAGCATAGCCAGCAGGATAAGCTGTATAAGTAAAGCACTTGCCTTCCCGATACGCTCCTCCGTATCTAACTTAGCTAACTCAAGACGCGCCTCTATGTACTGATAGAGTTTTTGTGTAAATTCATTGATTTTGAAGAAGCCCATTCCTTTTTTTTTGCAAAAATAAATAAATAATTTGAAATATCGACCATAAGGAATATTGACGATTTAAGATGTACGATTTACATTTATAAATATTTGATAATGAAAGTATTATAAAAATAAAATTATTGGCTTATTTATTTTTTATGCAAAGTTCATGGGTGCGTTGTGGCAAAAAAAGAAAATTATAAAAATTCGTTCGTATAACAACTAATTTAAAGAAAAATACTTATCTTTGCCCTCGAAATATCCAACACCCTAAAACCCCCTACAAATATGGCTATCATCATAACAGACGAGTGCATCAACTGTGGTGCCTGCGAACCCGAATGTCCCAATACTGCTATCTATGAAGGTGGCGTAAACTGGAATTGGGCGGGTGGTACAAAACTCATCGACGCTATTACGCTCCAAGACGGCACTGTCATAGAGGCAAAAGCCAAACAAGCACCTGTTTCTGACGAATTTTATTATATCGTTTCTGGAAAATGTACGGAATGTACGGGCTTTCACGAAGAACCACAATGCGCGGCTGTATGTCCTGTGGATTGCTGTGTAGATGACCCTGATGTACGCGAAACAAAAGAAGCCCTCATGACCAAAAAAGAATGGTTGCATGCTGAGGTAGCCGCCTAAATCTTAAACCCACTCCGCCCATGTCTGTCCAAACTGTCCACGCTTTTTATCAAGCATTCCAAAAAAAAGACTATCAAACCATGCAAAGTCTGTATGCTGAGGTAGCTACTTTTTCTGACCCCGCTTTCCAAAATCTGAACGCCCCGCAAGTTCGCAATATGTGGGAAATGCTCCTATCGCGTAGCAAAGACCTTCAATTAGAGTACCAAATTTTGGAGGAAAATGCCCATCAAATCAAAACACAATGGATAGCTACCTACACCTTTACCAAAACAGGCAGGAAAGTTGTAAACAAAATTGTGGCTACTATGTCCTTTGAAAATGGCTTGATAGTCAAGCATATAGACAATTTTAACTTCCACAGATGGGCAAGTCAAGCACTGGGTACTGTAGGTCTGTTGTTGGGTTGGACTCCTTTTTTGAGAAAAAAAGTGCAGACAGAAGCAAGAAAAAATTTAGACTCATTCATGCAAAAGAAGAAGTAATAATTTTGGTTCTTAAAAAGTTATTGCGGGTGTTTGATTTTTAGAGAGCTTCAACCCTTCGGGTGTCTAAACTAACTAACTCATTTTGAGTTAGTTAGTTTAGACACCCGAAGGGTTGAAGCAACATGACTT
>JAAFJK010000191.1 GCA_013298105.1 Cytophagales bacterium | reverse complement strand
TTTTAAACTCTTATAATTGTAGATTTCTCCGTTAAAAACCAGCACATAACGCCCACAAGGAGAACGCATGGGCTGGTTGGCTGTATCGGCTAAGTCTATGATTTTCAGTCTATTGTGTCCAAAAAACAAACTCCTTGCCTGCCCCTGCACCTGATATGTACCGCTATAGTCGCGCCCTCTGTGCTGTATGGCTTCATTCATGCGGAGGATAGGCGACAGGTCGAGGCGTTGCTGTTTATCAAGTATAAAATTGATGCCACACATGAAGTAAGAGGTTTGAAATACGAGGTACGAGTTATTTTAATTCCTCTAATTTTTCGGGCTATTGACAGGTTTGCGTACAGAATCTATGGCATTGTAAGCCGTAACCAAATATCTTTTTTTGTTTTTGTAGATAAGCCCAAACACATAACCGCCATATTCTTCTTTACTTACCTGCCACGTCTTGCCATTGAAAGAAGCCACAAACGATTCATTTACGGCAGGTTTATAAATTTCTGTTTTTTCATCATAAATACCCTCTACTCTTTTTCCTCCACCCACATAGAGTTTTCCCGCACTTTGAAAAAAGCACAAAGGCATTGATTTTCCTTCCAAATCGAGGACTTTTTCCCACGTATTTTTTTTACCCCAGCGCATGACATATGATTCATGCATCATTTTCGCATCATCAATGTAAGCCATAGTATCTATAGCTACATACAGCTCACCTTTATATACGTCCATAGCCATTGTACTTGTACTTGGCAATTTGTTCCAGTTGGGTTTTGTACCTTGATACCTGTTTTTTACTTTTTTGAATAAACTTTCAGGCTCATAACGCGTTTGAAAAAAAGCCATTTGCATACCAAACATATCCACATTATCATACTGCCATTGGTATATCTTCAGGGTGCTTATGGAGTCAAGCTCTATCAGTTTCCCTTGCGCATTGCGCTTATCCCAATCCACGATATGCACTTGGGGCATATAGCCTGGCTGTATCCACGCGAGTTCGTCTATGGTTAGTCCGCTCTCTTTCTGCCAATCGTGAAATTCTTTGCTTTCGATAGCACGAATATAGATGAAGTTGCTATTTTTTTGGACTGCTTCGCAAAAGGCTTTTTTGCCACTTTTGAGCATCAGATAGCCCACTGCACAATATCGCCCTTCGTGGTCTATAAAAACAGGATTGCGGTAAGGCAGGTAATAGTTGCGGGGGCAGTCGCGCCTTTGGTAGTAGGCGCGGAGCGTTTGGAGTTGTTTTGCCCTTGCCTGCTGTAGCGGGTAGGCAAGGTGCGCAGTAGGTCTGCTGGAGAATATCTGCTCAAGAGCTTGGATATGAAAGACCAACAAATCTTGTTCGTCTTTTATGACAGGCATATTCAGGTAGCCGAACTGCTCGGCTATGGCGCGGTTCGTATGCCACTCCTGATTTACTTCGCAGAGTTGCTCGTAGAGGTTTTGGGGCGTGGCGTGTGTGGCTCCTTGCAAAGCAAACAGTAGGAGAAAGAGCGTGAGGAGTTTTTTCATGTTGTGTAGCATTTTTATTTTTGTTCGCCAAATTGCGCTTTTAGTGCGCGCAGTTCTTGGTCTTTTTCGCTTAACGCTTTTCTTTGCCCTTTTCCTCAAATATAGCATGGATAGTTCTTCTTGCTTCTTGTTCTATTTCTATTTGTTTACGTTCTACAGGGTCTGTACTATTTTGTGTTTAGACAAGGCGCAATAGAAGCGCGAAAACAGTAGGATAGTGTTTTGTAATGAATATTGCAACGAAGTATAAGCGCAAAAGATTAGCAAAATGTCCAAGTTATAGGTTTTATTTTTTAAATACTCCCTGTAGGCAAGTTCCATATTTCGCGCCCCAAGCCATTGTATTGTGGCAGGTAAGCCCCATCTTCTTTCTCGTGGCGCACGAATTTTGCCAAAAAATCTACTTCGCCTTTGCGCTCTATGCGCCAAATAGCCCCTTCTACGGTATCTATTGCCCCATATTGACTTTGGGTTACTGCCTGTAGTGCCTTTTCGATACTGACAGCTTCATTGCCACAAAAAACAGCTTCTATAGTTTCTATTTCAAACGCGGCTACTCTTTTTTTGAAGGCGTGGTAGGCAAGGCGCGTGTCTTTGTCCAGAAACAAGTCAAAGGCTATGAATGGGCTATGGCAGGCAAGGTCATAACGTGTGCCATGTGCTTGTATAAGCCACTCGCCACATATTCGCTCGCCATTTTGTAGCAAGGCTTGAAAAATATCTTCGCGCTCACGCACCCATTTTGCCCAATAATAATGCTGAAAATAAGGGGACGTGCTGGCATCATGTCCAGACCGCGAAAGAGCAACCAATTTATTGTCCAATTTGGCTACCGCTACATTGGAGCCATCTAATTTTTCTTGTACTATCACAAGGTCGTGCGTATCGCGTACCTTTTCAGTCGCAATCCTTGCCTGCCCTTCGGGAAGATGATGGTCGCCCACGCCCACCCGCGAGGCAGGCAAGTGTGCGATAGAACCATACGCACGATAACCAAGTGGTTTTTTCATGGATTGCTATTTTTTATTTCAACACATCTTTTTCACGATAACCCGCTTGGGCTTCCTCGGGCTTCTTGGGAGGTACTACGACTACTACAGGCGGTTTTTCAATGGGTTTAAGCGCGACTTTGGCATTGATTTGATTCAGCCCTGTTTTTATTTGGACTTGGAATGTTTGGGCATCTTTTTCAAAATCTTTTTGAGTTACTTCCTGTAGTACATCTGTAGCTGTGAGAGGCAAGATAATGGCATATTCGCCTGTGTAGGCATTGCTATTTACTTGGGCTATGGTGGCTTTGGTTTTGGCATCTATGACTTTGATGGTGGCGGTCATGTTTTTGCCTGTTTTGCTATTCGTAACCTTGCCTGCCAGCATCAGTGTAGAGGTTTTGGGCTTCATTTCAGGATTCGCGTCTTTGGTATCTGCAAAATAAATATCGCTTTCGCGCGTAAAATAGGCTTCATCTCCTGATGCTATGAGTATCAAACCTGAATCATCTAAATAAGTGTTGAAAGGTGAACCTAAGTTGATGACCTCGCCATTTACACCATTGTCATCTATGGTAGTTTTGAAAATATCCAAACCACCCCAACCGCCATAGCCATCTGAAGCAAAGTACAATGTCTTGCCATCTGCGGATAGAAAAGGCGATCGTTCATCTCCCAGTGTACTTACAGGCAGGCGCGTGAGGTAAGACCATTGTCCATAAGTATTTTTTCGGCTGATGT
>JAAFJK010000713.1 GCA_013298105.1 Cytophagales bacterium | reverse complement strand
AAAATCCACTTGCTTCAATCTATAATAACTGTCATTTTGGTTGATGGTGGTTAGTTGATAGTTGATGGGGGCGTTTGATGTTCCGCGTCCTTCTACAAAAGCGATTTTTTGGTAGGCAAGTCCATCTTCAGACATTTCTACTTCAAAGCCTTTGTTGTTGATTTCAGAAGCAGTTTCCCACGTGAGTTTTACTTCTTCCGTAGGTTCTCCTGTCCCCCCGTTTACCTGTCCACCCGCAAGCCCTGTCCCCCCGTTTACCCTTTCCCCCGCAAAGCGCGTTAGCGTAATAGGCAACGCACCCGAAGTAGAACCTATGACAAATTCGCTGAAAGAGGTATTCGTAGGAGAGGTAAAATTGATAAGTTTGGTGGTGTTGCTTGCGGTACTGCCAGAGGCGATTTGAGTCCAAGTGCCACCTACGTTTACACTTCTGCGGTAAAGTTTTAGGTTGGTAGGCAAGGTTTCATCTGCTGTCAAAATTCTATTGCTGTTTGGGATTTGGAAACGCATATTGTCAAAAGCCAAGCCTGTATTGGTGCCAAAATTGCGGACTACCCAATAACAAGACGTGGTGGCGTTGGGAACTGTGGTATTTTGGTAGGGTGTTTCGCCTGTAATTTGCGAAATCACTATCTCGCCATTTGGATTGGCAGAACCTGCGCTGAAGTCTATCTCCATATTGGTAGTAGCCAAACTTACCTCCGCACCCGCACCTACAGACGTTACAGACGTGGTTTTGCTCACACCCCTGCCTACCGAAACGGTAGAAGCGGTACGAGTAGCACCATTATTCAAAGTACCATTATTGCCTCCTACAGCATCTATAGCATTACCTGTAGTTTCATTGAATTGATAATAACTTACCAAACCTGTTTCCGTTCCTGAAAGCGTAAGGTGCATACTTTCACGGATTTGGGCTTGAGTGCGGGCTGTGTTCCAAATACGCGCTTCATCTAATGAACCCCTGAAAGGTATTGAAGCATTTTGACGCGCCCCTATACAAACTGCTCCAGTATTACTATCTGTTAGTGCAGGTACAGGAGAGGCATCAAAAGGCGTCATAGTTTGTTGTATGCCATTCACGTATAATTTAAGTTTATCAGTGCCAAGTGAAAGCGTCCCATCAAATACCATAGCCACATGATACCAAGTATTGTATTGTATTACATCTGTGGTAGTATTGTAGTTCGCATTATTGGTAGCATCAGCAACTATGACTAAAAGGTCATTATCGCCTCCTTGACCTGTACCTGAAAGAGCAAGTTCTATTCGCCTAAAACCAGTTGCAGGTTGTTCTTGTTTGGACATTATCATACCAAAATTTGACCAAGCACCTGAAGGAATAAATAGCCAAGTTTCATAAGTAAATCTTTGAACTGCATTTAATTGGGTGATGTTTCCTGCATTTATAAATTGATTAGTGCCATTGAAAGTTACCATATTCCCCCTCACTCCGCTTGTCGTGGCATTGATGACGCGCCCACTGATAGCAAAATCATACGTCGCTTCGTCTGCATCATCACTATTAATGGTGATGGTGGCGGTTTTTGTGCCTATGCTGGCAGAGTTGAGCGTTACAGTAAAAGTAGCCGAACCACCCGCTATGATGCTCGTGGGGGCTGTACCTACAGTAAAGTCTGCAGTATTTGTATTGCTGATAGAGCTGATATTGAGTACCCCTGCACCTGTATTTTGGATAGTGAAAGTACGCACTATAGGCGTGCTGATGCCTGTTGCCCCAAAATCCGTATGGTCAGTAAGCAAGGGCGTAACATCTCCTTTAGGTATATTTGCTCCATTGCCTGTTAGGTTGATTTCGGGTAATTCAACATACCTTGCTAAATCAGTGTTATTGTTGTTGCCTCTGTATTGCATATACAAAGCACCACCAAATAAAATAGGAGAATCTTGGTAGCCTGCATTAGGATTATCGTATCCTGCAGGGCTGGGTATGATAGTGAGCGTAGTGCCATTATATTTTGCCAAATCTAAATTTCCATCATTGCCATAATATCGCATATATAAGTTACTTCCTGCTGCAATAGGATTGCCAAAATAACCATAACTACTGTTTTCATAACCTGTTGGGCTGGGTATGGGGATAAGATTGCTTCCATCATATTTTATTAAATCTCTATTCCCTCCATTGTCATAATACATCAGGTACAAAATGTTAGCTACTACAATAGGACTTCCAACATAGCCAATGTTTTCGTAACCTATAGGGCTGTCTATAATGGTAAGTGTAGTGCCATCATATTTTGCTAATTCAGATTTGTCATCAT
>JAAFJK010000103.1 GCA_013298105.1 Cytophagales bacterium | reverse complement strand
AATTTGAAAAAGGACTTGGACTATATAGGGGCTAAAAAAGCCGATGGTCGTATCTTGCAAACTTACTACAATGCGGGCTTTGTCTGTGATGACTTCGCGGGCGAGTTCTTCATTCCATTGGTGCATCGGGTCTTGCAAAGCACCAAACTGTATGCCCGACTGTATTTGGCTGGCATCATCTTCTACTTGGAACTTGACTATTTTGCAAGTGCTGGGCAGGTTCGTTCCGTAAAACTTTACGGCTTTGATTTGTTTGTAGCCTGTAGGCAAGTCCAAAAAAGCCTCAAGGGGCTGTCCCTGTGCCGTAAATTCAAAATTAAGTGCTACTACGCGCGTGGTGTTTTTCATTGTGTTGTATATATAAAAATGCTTTTGGGGTTTCGAGTTGGTCGTAAAAGCCCGAAGGCTTATATTTTTTGACAATTAAGCCCAAAGGCTTAAACTGTTTTCCACGTACCCCCAAAAGCATACATTAAACCATTTTTAAAATAAGGTCATTGAAGCTTCTTCCTTCAAAATTTCTTTTAATCATAAACACTTCAGAAGGGTCTGAAAAAAAGTATTTGTTATTTTTTTTGATACTAATGGCAAACCTAAAAAGGCGTGTCATGTTTTTATTTCTACCTCTCCTTCTGCCGTTGCCATTCAGTACGCCAAAAATGAAATTGCCTCCAAGATTATTGTCGTACACTTCTTGTAATATGCGCATTTCGCCTGTGCTGGCATCGTCCGCTACAAAATACTTGTCGGGTTCGATGTCTATCTCTGTCCATGTGTCTTGGGCAGGCAATTTGAACTCTGTATCCCTTGTAAAATAGTTTCTATTTGAAACTATGGGTTGTCCTGCAATTTCAATGTTCATATCAAATTGCCCTGAATACATAGCCTCGCCTGCGTGTTTGCTTCCATCTTTGTGTGTGGGGTGTACCCACTTTTTGCCGTTGTTAAATTTTTGTCCATTCGTTTCTTTTGAGCGATAGGAAGGCTTATATGCGAATAGCCAAATCTCGGGCTGGTAGGCAAGAAACGTGGTATTTTCGCTGTCCCACTTCACTTGGATAGTGGGGCGTATGTCTGTGGAGCGTTTTATGATTTTTACGCGGGGCGTTGGAATCAGCATAGTATTCGTGGTGGGTGTGCTTCCTCCGCTTCCTGTAAATAAAAAGCGTTTCGGCTTTATGATGTCATACAGTCCTACTGTATCTGTAGGCAAGGGTATGCTTTGTGCGGGGTCTTGGCTCTCGTCTGTTATCTCTGTAATATCCGCTAACCTAAAATCTGTTTTGAACTCTCCATCTCGATACAGTATTTTATCCTCAACCATACTCCAGTGTCCATTCCCTGCGGGGATGTCTATGTGTGTAGTGAGGCTGTATATCAAAATAATACCGTTGGTATAGAGTGCAATTTTCATTTTTAGAAGTTAGCAAAGATAAAAAAACAAGCGGGGCGGGTTTGCTCCGCTTGTTTGGATAGATAGGGCAAAAGTTTTGTTATTGCGCTTGGGCAGCGTTGCTTCCAAACTCGGTTACTAAGAGGCTTAAGCGGAGCATCTGTGTTGTACCTGCTACGGCTGGCACACCATTTAGCAAGTGAATCATAGCTCCGATTTCTTTTCCTGCTTGCAAAATTTTGGAGTGATTCAGTTTGAATCGCAAACCGTTGAGCAAATTGTTGTTGTCTTGGTCTGGCATCGCAAAGTGGTGCAAAGCGGTGTTTAAAATATTGCCTTCCTCGTGTGTGATGTCTATCTCACCCGTTAGGATAGCTGGGGGCATAATGGCTTTTGTAAAAGAATTTGCAAGATTGGTATCGGCTTTAATACCATACTCAATCATAAGATTTTGCAAAATAGCCGTTCTTTTGATTTTGCCTCCGTCGAGTGTTCTGAAGCCTTTTACTTCTCCTGTTACGCCTGCATCGAAAAACTCTATTTTTTGTGGTGTTGTTTGCACCAAAATAGGCATTGTATCACATAAGATACGGTCTTTTGCCTGTAGTCTGCCTGCTGAGATTTCCTCTGCAGTTTTAGAGTCGAAACGCTTTTGAATAATGTCGAGTGCCTGCTGGCGTTCGCGGGTGTTACCGCTTTCGAGCATAGAACCTATGCCTTTAAGACCTCGTAAATAGAATTCGCCTACTTCAGTAGCCATATTATTTGGGGTGTTTTTTTAGAGTGTATAAAAATTTGAGTGGGTTACTTTTTGCGTTTGCGCGTACCTTTTACCTTGCCTGCCTTGCGCTTCTTTGTTTTGGGTTTTGGGGTGGCACGCCTGCGGGGTGCTGGGGCTGGCGCGGAGGCTTTTCTACGGCGGGGTGCCTTACCTACCTTGCCTATGCCTTTGACGGTCTTACGTCTGCGGATGCCTTTTACGGTCTTTGCTTTTCCCTTTGTGAGAAAATAAATGCCTACAATGATAGCCACTAAGCCTATAGCGAATGCCCACCAGTAGTTCTTGAGAGTTTCAATGAAGCCTCCCTTGTCATCTCCTTCGCCTTCTTTGCCACTTTTGTTTGTGCCTTGTTGGGCTTGGTTTTGGGAAGATATGGCTTGAGCATTTGCCTGTGCTATCATAGCTTCAGACTGTAGCCTTGCCTGCTCTACTCTCAGCCTCTCGGCTTCGAGGTTCTTGTCTGCCAACTTGTTGTTGGCTTCGTTTTGTTCTGCCGCACGTTTGCGTACACCTCCGCCTATCAAGTCCACGCCTACAGCTACTTTGCTAAAGGCATCGCCTACAGAGTTAATGAGGTTCGCTGGGCCGAGTTTCAAAAATCCTAAAGAACCTTCGGCTGGGAGAGTTACCATAAGGACTTTATTCATGGCAATGTATGCTTCCGCAAATTTGCTGTTTTCTATGGCATACGTCATGCCCTTGCCTACGCCTGCATAGTCTTGCTGTACGAGGGGCGTTTCTATCATGGAGAGAATAGCGTACTCTTTCTCTTTCTCTGTAATGTCGCTTTGTGTCAAAGCATTGAGCTGTATGCGTATGTATTGCAAAAAGCCCTGCAACGTGGATAGTCCGTACTCGGTGGACTCTCGGTCGGGTGTGGGGTTTAGGTCTATGCCTACCACACTGCCTATCCTGCCGAGTCCGTTTAATTGGTATGTACTCATGTCGTGGTCGTGATAATTGATGAGGGGTGTATGTTCTTGGTTGAAAACTTTTATTTCAGGTACGCAATCAATGATGACTTCTTGTCCTTGTTCGTCCTTTGCTACTACATAGACGTGTTCGAACTCTGTGGGCGTGGCTCGGCTGTAACTCGCTATCCTGAAGGCGTGGTCTATCTCACACTCCAAAAGTATAGCACTTGCCAAAATGCTCATACAGTCGCAGTCGCCTTTGCCTTCGTGTATCGTGCGGGCGGGTGTTCTTAGCTCCTCGCCTTTTTCGTTGATGTATCGGACGTTTGCACGAATCCAGTACCAAATATTTTCGCACGTTTCCGAAACTGTATCGGCTCTTAATTCTTCTGCAAGTTCGCTTACCTGCCATGCATTCTCTCTTGCTATGCGATCCATGTGAACTACAGTATCGAGCGGTTCGCTGCCTTTACTTAGTAGTTCTTGGGTGTATTCGGGTTCGGGTATAATGGCTTGGTACATAGTGGGCGGGGGCGTTTATTTGGTGAAATTCGCACTAAACAATCCACTGCGTACAAAGCCACTTATCTCTACCAGCTCGCTTAAGTCTGCGCCTTTGCCTGTAATGGCTTTGAGTATCTCTCCCAAAAATTCGGGGGCTATCGCTATGGCATTGAAGCCGTTGATTTGGATAGGTAGCCAAATACTTGTGATACGATTCTCGGCAAGTTTTACAGGATTGGGCA
>JAAFJK010000683.1 GCA_013298105.1 Cytophagales bacterium | reverse complement strand
TTAGGAACGAGTAAAAAATAACTTGAGAATATTTAGCCACGCTGTAAGCGTCTGTTATCGAGCTTTTACGCAGTTAGGCAATACCAACAGACGCTTACAGCGTGGCTTCGCGTGAGTGAAATTATCATGTTATTTTATTTTCATTCCTTATCTGCGTGCTAAAAGATGCGATAGCACTAAGTGCTAAAAAATAGCATTGGAAAACAAACATTTTCTTGTAGTTTTGCAAAATAAAATACAGTCTTGAAACAACCTTTGAAAAACAAAATCTGGGCAAAAACCATAAGCTATGCGTTTTATAACTTGCCTGCCCAACTTTTTATTCACAACCTGAAGCGCAATCTCATCATACTTGCGCTGTGGGGACTTTTGTTTGGTATCGTTACGCAGGGGGTAGGCAAGATGTTGGGCATTCCCTCGTTGTTTTTAGATGCAGAATACAGAGGCAAGGTTGATTTTTGGAGTTTTTTTCTTTTGGGTTCGAGTGTGGGCATTTTTATTATGTCTTACCACATCATTTGCTATATTTTGAACGCGCCCCATTTTAGTTTTGTGGGGCAACTTTCACGTCCATTTACCATTTTTTGTGTCAATAACAGCTTTATTCCTCTGCTTTTTCTGCTCATCTACGGGCGCAACCTTTGGGACTTTCAGCATCACCAAGAAGGCGTTACAGAAGCAATGGTTTGGACTTTTACAGGGGGATTTTATGCGGGCGTGTTGAGTTCGGGCGGTTTTTTATTTTTGTATTTTACGCTTACGAACTTAGATATTTTCAAAGTATTGGCAAAGCGTGTGGACACAAGCCTCCGAAAGACAACCATCGTGCGCGTGAATGTACTTAGGCGCGTACAAGATGCGCGACAGCACATTACGCGAATAGATTGCTACCTCACACCTTTTCTGTACCTCAAAAAGCTATCCAATAAAACGCTTTTGGACAATGAAACAGTCCTGAAGGTATTTGACCAAAATCACCTAAACGGAGTAGTCATACAACTTACCTTACTTTTTTTAATTGTTTGGGCTGGTACTTTGCGCGACTATGAAGCCCTCCAAATCCCTGCCGCCGCGAGTTTGGTTTTGCTTTTTACTATCATGCTCATGATGGCAGGAGCTATCAACTATTGGTTTCGTGGATGGGCGTTTACAGTCGCACTTCTGTTACTTTTTATCATAAATTTTTTGATGGAGAAAGAAGTTCTCATAGCAAAATACCAAGCATACGGTATGGATTACAAAGGTAAAAAAGCAGAATATTCTCTCAAAAGCGTCAAAGCTACCAACAAAGACGAGTTATTCAAGCATGACAAAGCCTTTACGCTCTTGGCTCTCGAGAATTGGAAAAAAAAGCACCAAAAATTGAACCCAACCGAAAAACCAAAAATGGTTTTTGTATGCGTGAGTGGGGGAGGGCAACGCGCCGCCGTCTGGACTATGCGCACACTCCAAGTCATTGACAGTGCTATGAATGGCAAACTCATGCAACACACCATGCTTATATCAGGTGCATCGGGTGGGCTTGTAGGCGCGGCATATTTCCGTGAGTTGTATTTGCGCAGGTATATGTATCTTTATGGCAATGGACAAGAGCCTGTAAATCCTTACAGTGCGCGTTACTTTGACAATTTGGCAAAGGACAACCTCAATGCCATCACTTTCAGCCTCGCAGTACATGACATCTTTTTTGGATTTCAGACCTTCAAGTACGGAGGACAAACCTATACCAAAGACAGGGGCTATGCCTTCGAACAGCAACTCAATCACAATACAGAAGGTTTTTTGGACAAACCGCTTTGCGACTACCGCGAACCCGAACTTCAGGCACAAATTCCGATGCTTTTGCTATCGCCTACTATCGTAAATGATGGACGAAAACTTTTTATCTCGCCCATGCCTATGTCTTATATGACGATGCCTGTGCTGGATAGACCCCGATTTTTGAACCAAAAAACAAAAGGAATTGAGTTTTTGAGCTTTTTCAAAGAACAAAAATCCGAACAATTACGCTTCCTGAGTGCTTTGCGTATGAATGCGACTTTCCCGTATATCACGCCCAATGTAAAGCTACCCAGCGAACCTGCGATGGAAATCATGGACGCGGGACTCTCAGATAACTTTGGGGTTTCAGATGCGGCGAGGTTTATTTATGTTTTTAGAGATTGGATACAAGCGAATACTTCGGGCATAGTAATAGTATCTATCCGCGATACACAAAAAGACAAACCCATTGAAAATAATCTGGGCGAATCACTTTTTCAACGCATTTTCTCGCCTGTCTCGAGCTTATATGCGAATTTGGAATATTTGCAAGACATCAACAACGACAACATGATTGAGTTTGCCCAATCGTGGTTCGCGCCTAAGTTTCCGATGCACAGGGTAGAGTTTCAGTACATTCCTTTCTCCAAAAGTATGAAAGAAATAGAAGAAAAGACTTTGCACCCCGAAAAATTCAAGGTGGAAAAATA
>JAAFJK010000127.1 GCA_013298105.1 Cytophagales bacterium | reverse complement strand
ATGAAAAAAGAGGCGGCAGATGTTATGCTCTTTTTGAAAGTTAATTTTTACAAAATTGTGCGAATCGCTAAAAAAGCACCTAAAAACAAACATCGCGCCAACAAAAAACGCTAACTTAATGGGCTTGTGCAAATCTTTGGCGATAAGTTGGTGTTTGCCATTCCAAACCGAGATACCATCACTGTAAAACTGTAACTTGCCTGCCGAATCACAAAGCGTAATATTTCCACGCAAAGTACCTGCGTTCATTTTGCTATCGTGGCGTTCTTTTACGATTTTTCCTTTTTGAAATTCTACACCATAACTATCATGGATATACCAAATATTCGCCTCTTTCTGGGCATATACCTTGCCTACCACGAGCAGGCAGGCAAGGACTATAAGTAGTTTTTTCATTTGATTTGTTGAAAGTTATTTTGTTGAAAGTTGATTTGCCTGTTACCTGTCCTCCCGCAAACCTGTTCCCCCTTTTTACCTTACCAAAAACTCAATTCTTCTATTTTTTGCCTTGCCTTCAGGTGTGGTATTTTCTGCTATAGGTTTTGAACTGCCATAACCTACAGCTTTGATACGTTCCTTGCCTACCTGTTTCGTTATGAGAAAGTTAGCTAAAGATTTGGCACGAGATTCAGAGAGGTTTTTGTTTTTAGATTCCTCGCCTTCGTTGTCTGTATGTCCCGATATTTCGATGGTGGTTTTCGGATTTTTCAGCAAAAAATCCACAATATCCTGCAAATCTTTTTCATATTCGGGTTTCAGAATGACTTGGTTGGTTTCGAATAGGATTTCGCGTGTGAAGGGTTTGCCTGTTTCTATTTGGGTAGAGGTAGGCAAGTCAAGTAAATGTGTACAACGTGGGAAGTAAAAAAGATCCACATCATTGTTTAGTGTATATTTAGTTTTATCTACTTTGCCTTTTATTCCTTCATTGGGCTTTTCAATACACCCAACAAAATTGTATTTACCTTTCATAGAACTTG
The DNA here is from genome assembly GCA_013298105.1 of Cytophagales bacterium. Classification (GTDB taxonomy): domain Bacteria; phylum Bacteroidota; class Bacteroidia; order Cytophagales; family Microscillaceae; genus RDXI01. The sequence continues at coordinate 2,732 of JAAFJK010000127.1, read as the reverse complement.
AGTTCGTTGAGAAATATATGCGCATATCAGGCGCAAGTTGTAATTTGGCTGCCCACATATATTCTGCCTGCATATCTTTTTGTTTTTCCTTTATCAAAATGGGGATTTTACTTATGATAGGCAAATGATGTAATTTAGCCATGTCGTATTCCGCAATTTCCCACACGAGAGAAGTCATATCTTTGCCTGTAGTGTAAGAGGTAGCTTGAGTGGTATATAATTTTTTTCCATCAGGCGAGAACTCCACACCCCTGCAATTCATGCCATATAAATTATCTCCTTTGTCAATTAGTTTTGCATTGTTTAGTTTGCCTGTTTGATTATCAAAATCAAATATTTGAATATTTGAGGTACTTTTTTTGTGCCAAAGTAAAGCAATTTTATTTCCTTGTATATTAGTCTTGAATGTAAAAATTGGTGCACCTGATATATAAGAGTACACAAATTCAAATGATTTGCCTATTTTTTGTAGTATTGGTTTTTCAGAAACGCCTTTTTCAGAAATAAGATAAGTAGCAAATTCTTCACTTTTATGTGCGCGGGTAACTACCCAAAAATCTTTTCTATTTTGATGATTTACTACCACAAAATCTGCTAACATTCCTCTTTTAAGTAACTTATTTTTTTCAATAATTTCGCCTTTTCCATTATTCATATTCATATCCAATATGCTATAACAAAGTTGTATATCGTCTAAAGTAGGGTGGCGCAATAATCCTCTTTGAAAACTATCTAAGCGTTGATTTGTTAAGTTAAAAGGCTTAAATTTTTCGTTTATTTTGAAACTTCTTTGGGAAATTCCATATCCCAAAGTTAAAATTAAAAATTTGTTAAATTGGTTTGGTATTGGCACTACATTTAATGAAGTTCCTCCAAAGAGTTCTGTTCCATTATTTATTACTTTATCTTTTCCATTCCAAACAGTACAGCCATCACTGTAGAATAATATTTTACCTTTTTGGTCAGAGATGCTAATTGGCATCAAGTCATGTCTTGTGTTCATCACTCCGCCAGTGGATAGATACGTACTATCTTTTCCAAATTGAAAGATATTTCCGTTGCCAAAATACCAATTAGCTGATATTTGCCCCTGCACCTTGCCTACCGCGAGCAGGCAGGCAAGAAAAATGATAAGTGTTTTCATGAGGTTATTGGATTAAAAACTCAATTCTTCTATTTTTTGCCTTGCCTTCAGGCGAGGTGTTTTCGGCTATGGGTTTTGAACTGCCATAACCTACAGCTTTGATACGTTCCTTGCCTACCTGTTTCGTTATGAGGAAGTTAGCTAAGGCTTGAGCGCGAGATTCAGAGAGGTTTTTGTTTTTAGATTCCTCGCCTTCGTTGTCTGTATGTCCCGATATTTCGATGGTGGTCTTAGGATTTTTCAGCAAAAAATCCACAATATCCTGCAAATCTTTTTCATATTCGGGTTTCAGAATGGCTTTATTAGTTTCGAATAGGATTTCGCGTGTGAAGGGTTTGCCTGTTTCTATTTGGGTAGGCAAGTCAGGGACATAAGGCAATAAATGAGTGCATTGTGGAAAAATTGTCAAACTATTTTTTTTCAAAGGATAGTCAAATTGAACCTTCAAATCTTCTAATTTAGCATTAGGATTATGAACCACAATTAGATTAAAAACATGAGAAGTCCCATAAATTTTGCCATTGGGTGCTAACTGCATTTTGTAAGGGTTGTTATAGTAATTTGCATTTTGAGGAATTGCAAGCCCAACTATGCGTATTCTGAGGTTTTTAAATTCTGGCAATGCACTCGAAAAGTCTATTTGACAAATACCAACTTTGCTATTTTTGTAATCTGAAGTTGCTTCGCTTGTGAATATGAGTAATTTTTTATTGTCAGGCGAAAATTGGACACAACTAAATCTTGTTTTATTTGGAATTGTTACTTGCCTGTGATTATATAACTTACCTGTATTATTATCAAAATCAAAAACCTGCAAACTTGGTATAAAATCTTGATTTAAAAAAGCAACTTTTCGTCCATCTAAAGAACTTACCAACAAATTATTACTAAAAAAGCCACGTCCTCCTTTGAACTCATGCCGAAAACCCAAGCCGATAGATGTTTCTACAGGCGTTTGGCTAATGCCTTTTTGATCAATTTTGTAAGCAAGAAATTTTTTGCCATGTGTGGTATGCACAAGTAGCCAGTAATCTTTGTTATTTTGATGTTTCAAAACACAAATATCCATCAAGCAACTATCTAAAACAGATATTTTTTTCTGTATTACCTCACCCAAACCTTTATTTTTGCGCATATCTATGACTGCATAGTGTAAAATTGCATTTTTCGGATCGATAGTGCGGTCTGGTATATAGTCATAGATTTGTTCTATTTCTTGTAGATTCTTGTTCACGCTGTCTCGCATACGGCTTGTATTTCGAGATAGTACACGACCTCCTATGACATAGTAAACGCCTTCCTCTTGAGGCTTTGGTACGATTGCTAAAGTGGCGGATTGATCAAGTGAATCAGCGTTTTTAATTTTCTGATGTTTGCTATTCCAAGCAGTTATACCATCTGTATAAAATAGTAAATTGCCATTTTTATCACAAATAGAACCACAAGCTGTTTCCATTTGGATAGCATTTCCTTCTGTTTTTATTTCAGTAGTATCTTGCAAAAAATGTAACGACATAGCGTTACCAAAGTACCAAATATTCGCCTCTTTCTGGGCATATACCTTGCCTACCACGAGCAGGCAGGCAAG
>JAAFJK010000079.1 GCA_013298105.1 Cytophagales bacterium | reverse complement strand
GCGGGTGTGGGAGGTTACAATGTGTATATCTCTACAGCTACAGGCACGAATATAGATTTTGAAAATGCTTTAATTCAAGGGTACAATCCACTTGTGATAACAGGTTCAGGCATTGCGGGAACACAAATGAATACCGTTATTTCAGGACTTTCAGGCAATAGCGTGTATTATGTAAGGCTCAAGTCTTACCTCGCGCCTCCTGCCTCGCCTGTCTTGCTTTCCGATTATACATCTGAACTTGCACCTTTGACTCGTCCATCTGCGCCTGTAGCAACTGCACCAAACCCTGATGCAGACGTAAATGCCAACAGTTTTACGGCAAGGTGGCAGGCAGTAAGCGGAAATGGAACAACGCCTATCACATACACCATCACAACAGCCGATAACCTTGCCTTTACCTCGCCCACTACGCAAAATGCTTTAGGCGTTACCACGACTTCTCAAGCCATAACGGGTCTTTTGGCAGGCAAGATTTATTACTACCGCGTTACAGCGACCAATGCGACAGGCGTTTCTGCGACCTCGAATAACATTACCGTTATTACACAACCTGTAGCCTCGCCTGCTACGAATATCAATGTAAACAATTTCCAAGCGAATTGGAATGCAGTGTCGGGGGCAAGTGGGTATATAGTGGAATTGAGTGCAGATAATTTTGCTACTTCGCCACTTTTGAGCCAAACCTTGAGCGGAACAAACAACAACAGTTATGTATTCAACGCGCTCAATGCGAACTTTACGTATCAATATCGTGTAAGGGCAGTTTTGGGCGTAACACAATCGCCATATTCTGTGGTGCAAAGTGTGCTTACTTTACTTGCGCCTCCCAACGCGCCTGTGGCTATCGCACCTACCAACCTTGCCTACCAAGCTACGCCACAAACGTACAATGCGACCGCGAATTGGAACGCTGTAGTGGGTGTTACGGACTATAGAATTGACGTTTCTACAGACATTAATTTCAATGTATTTGGTGGTTCGGGTACTTATCAAAATATTTTGGTAAGTGGTGCGACTTCATTCAATATGACAGGCTTGATTCCTACTACGAATTATTACTATAGAGTGCGTGCAGTGAATAGTCAAAGTACACCTTCTGCCAACTCGAATGTGATACCATTCATAGTGCCTATAGTTCCGCCTGATCCTCCTGCAAACTTTAGAATGACACCCAATGTCAATCCATTGTTTGTAACACAAAATACCAATTTTACGCTCAAGTTTGATTGGACGACAGTATTTGGGGCAGATGGTTACAATCTTGAGCTTTCTAAATTCAGCGATTTTTCAAGCCTTGTGAATACCTACAATCCAAGAGATGTAGGGGCAGGAACGACTTTTGAGGCAAACAATCTTTTGGAAGTAAGCACGAACTACTTTGCACGTATGCGCACCCGCATAGGTACGGTAGAATCCGTAAACTCTGCTGTAGTAGCGACTTCTACGCTTGCCCCTGCGCCTGTTTCCTTGCCTGCCTCTGCGGTAGATGTTACGACCTTTACAGCGAATTGGAATTTTACTTCAACTACAGGCAATGCGACCTTGACGTATAGAGTGGAAGTAAGCGAGCAGGCGAATTTTACTATGCTTTTGGCAAGTAGAGATAACTTGCCTACCAACTCGGCAGTATTTACGTCTGCTGACGGTATTCAGGCAGGCAAGGTGTATTACTATCGTGTGTATTCGCGTAACTTAGGCGGACTTTCTACAGTGCCTTCAGCGACTATTACCACGATTACGAAGCCTCAAATTTTGCCTGTTACGAATATTACGGCAGTGGGCTTTAAGGCGAATTGGGCAGTCGTAACAGGGGCAACTAACTACACCGTAGAGGTAAGTTTGAATCCCACCTTCGCGCCTGTGTTGCTTACGCAAGGTGTGATAGGCGCGTCTAACAACATAGCTGAATTTAACAACCTTACACCCAATACGACTTACTATGTGCGCATGAGGGCGTTGATTGGTTCGCTGAACTCACCTAACTCCAATACAGAAACTGTAACGACTATCATTGCGACCTTGCCTCCCGCTACGCCTGTAGCGACTACGGCTACTGTCATTACTACTACCTCTTTCAAAGCGAATTGGCAGGTAGTAGGCAATGCAGACAGTTATCAGTTAGATGTTTCGGATAATCCTAACTTCTTGCCTCCCTTGTTTTTGAATAACTTTAATGTAGGCAACAGTACGAGCTTTGATATATCAGGCGTGGCTTCGAGTGGGGTGTATTACTATAGAGTGCGTGCTGTGAATACTGTAGCGACTTCTGCGAACTCTAACGTGATTCAGGTATTGACATTGAATGCGCCTGCGGGTACACCTGCCGCGCCCACTGAGCCTGCACTTTTTGTATTGGGTATCAACAAGATAGAATTTTCTTGGAAAGACAATGCCACGAATGAATTGGGCTTTGATGTCCAACGTGGTAGCGGAATTTTTGGACCTTATACTTCCATAGATACAGTGGCGAATGTAGCCAATACAGGCTCTACGCTTAAGTTTACAGACATTGGGCTTACACCCAATACGACTTATTTCTATCGTGTGCGGGCTTTGGGTGCAGGAAGCAATAACTCAAACTTTACTACACCTATGAGCGCGAAAACCTTGCCTGATGCGGCGGCAGTGCCTTCGAATCTGATAGCGCAAACTTTCTCAGCTACCCAAATACAGTTGAATTGGACAGACAATGCTACAGACGAAACAGGCTTCAATGTGTATCGTGCGCTCGAAGGTACTACGACTTATACACTCGTAACGACCTTGCCTGCCAACCCTACCAATAACCCGATGGAGTATCTCGATGGCGGACTTGCGCTGAATACTACGTATGAATACTACATCACGGCTATGAAAAATACGACTGAATCTGTAGCCAGTAACATTGCCTTTGCGCGTACCCAAAATATCCCAGTGAAGCCTACGAATTTGGTGGCTACTTTGCCTTTGGGTACATTGGGGCAAACGCAAATAGACCTTACTTGGACAGACAATGCTACGACAGAAACGGGCTTTGTGGTGGAGATGGCATTCATAGGGAATGGCAATGTCTTTACTGCCTTGCCTGCCGTTATCCCTGCAAATGCGACTTCATTCAGCGTAACAGGGCTATCTGCTAATCAGCTGTACAATTTTAGGATTACAGCCATTGATAATGTAAATCAAACCAAATCGCTTTACAGCAATGAAGTGGCAAGAAAAACGAATACAGATGCCTCTGTACCACGTCCAAACGCGCCTGTGGATTTGATAGGCGAGTCTGTTTCGAACAATGAAACGCTTATCCGTTGGGTGGATAACTCCAACAATGAAGACCTTTTCCGCATAGAACGCTCTCCTACAGGCATAGGCAATACTTTTGTAGAAATAGCGCGCCTGCCGATAGACAGCAAGCAATTCAATGACATCACAGTAGAGAAAGGCAAAACTTATTTCTATCGTGTGTTTGCTACGAATGCAGGGGGAGATTCTGACCCCAGCAATACTTCAGCAGTGGCGCAATGTAACGTGATTTTGGTGGTAGGTACGGATATAGCAGGCAATGGCACTATCACTTGTGATTCTAAAAAAATCTTGCTTACCCTCACTACCAACGTTACGAGTGGGCAGATAAGCTGGTTCAGGAATGGGCAACTGATACAGGGCGCAAACCTGAATACTTACATTGCTTCTGAAACAGGAGAGTATTATTGCAGGGTTATCACAGGGGTAGGAGAGGATATATGTGATAAGAGTTCGGCTATCATGTCTGTCATTATCCAGCCTTCGTTCCGCGTTACGGCTGTGTACAAACCTGCTGTGAATAGATTAGAAGTAGATGTATTGGGAGCTACAAGCTATCAATGGTACTATGAATTTCAGCCTATTGCGGGGGGAAATACAGACGACTATACGCCTACAAAAGCGGGCTTGTACTATGTGATAGTAAGCAATAACGGCTGTTCTACGACTTCAAACTCTATCCTTGTGGGCGTAACAGGAGTGGAAAAAGGCGACATCAGTAGCTTCTTGCAAATCGCGCCAAACCCTACTCAAGACAAAATAACGCTTACACTCGAACACCCTGTGATGGGCGATATGGAGGTGGTATTGACTGATTTGGCAGGCAAGGCGCACACTATCCTGAAAGAACGCAAAACGGACTTCCTCCTCAAGCGTACCTTTGACCTCGCTGAGATGAACTTGCCTGCGGGTATGTATATTCTCGAAGTGCGGGTAGGCAAGTTGAGGGGCTGGAAGAAAGTGATTAAGGAATAAAATGAATGAACCCGCAAAAGGAAGTGCTTTTGCGGGTTTTTATTTTATAGCGGGCAGGCAAGGTTTTTAGAAAAAAGATGTATCTTTGCCTAAAATCCGAACATTTATGAATATTGACCAATATCTTGACAAAATCAACCTTGCCTACCTGCGAGGCAATGCCACTGAACATACCTACAGAACTTATCTAAAGGAACTCATCGAAAGTTTGGCGCAAGACATCATAGCTACCAACGAACCCAAACGCCAACAATGTGGTGCGCCTGACTATATCCTCACGCGCAAAGATATTCCTATGGGCTTCATCGAAGCAAAAGATATAGGCGATAATGACCTGAAAGGTGAGAAATTTAATAAATCCCAATTTGATAGATATAAAACTGCTTTAGGCAATATCATTTTTACAGATTACCTCGATTTTTATTTGTATAGAGATGGCGAATTAGTAGCACAAGTGCATATAGGAGAGGTTACAGACAAAGGCGTAAAACCCTTGCCTGCCAACTTTGTTACCTTTACGAATTTGATAAAAGATTTTTGCACGTATATTGGGCAAACTATCACAAGTAGCCAAAAATTGGCACAAATGATGGCAGGCAAGGCAAGACTGATGGCGGAAGTAATAGAAAAAGCAATCTTAGCAGACCAAGAAAATGAAGAAGTAAGCTCTTTAGTAGAGCAAATGCAGGCTTTCAAAGAAATATTGATGCACGATATTGTGCCGAAAAGTTTTGCAGATGTGTATGCGCAAACTATCGTGTATGGTATGTTTGCGGCTCGCCTGAATGAAGCCCCCCAGCCCCCAGTAGGGGAGAGTTTTAGCAGGCAAAAGGTTTATGAACTTATCCCAAAATCTAATCCATTTCTGAAAAAATTATTTGGCTACATTGCAGGGCTGGAGGTTGATGACCGCATACGTTGGATTGTAGATAGTCTGGTCGAGGTTTTTCTTGCTTGTGATGTGCAGGAATTGTTGCAAGATTACGGCAAAAATACCCAAACGGAAGATGCTATCATTCATTTTTACGAAACTTTTTTGAGTGAATATGACCCCAATTTGCGCAAAGCACGTGGCGTTTGGTACACGCCCTCGCCTGTTGTGAATTTTATGGTTCGAGCGGTTGATGATGTGCTGAAGACAGAGTTCGACTTGCCTAAAGGCTTGGCTGACAATACTAAAGTTCCTATTATTTCAAAAGATAAAACGCGCACTCCCCCTTCGGGGGCTGGGGGGCTTATTCACAAAGTTCAAATCCTTGACCCTGCGACAGGTACAGGTACTTTTTTAGCGGAAGTTATCAAACATATCCATCAAAAATTCAAAGACCAACAAGGTATTTGGAATGCTTATGTAGAGCAGGATTTGTTGCCTCGTCTGAATGGTTTTGAACTGCTCATGGCGAGTTATGCTATGGCGCACTTGCAGTTAGATTTGCTTTTGAAATCCACAGGCTATACTCCCCCTTCGGGGGCTGGGGGGCTTCAACGCCTGCGTGTATATCTTACGAATAGTTTAGAAGAACCTCAAGAAGCACAATATAAGTTGGCTATGGCACAATGGCTTGCTGAGGAAGGCAATGAGGCAAACAAAATCAAGCGCGAAACGCCCGTCATGTGTATTATTGGCAATCCGCCTTACAGTGGCGAAAGTCAAAACAAAAGCGATTGGATTATGCGCTTGATGGAAGATTACAAAAAAGAACCTGACAACAAAGGCAAATTACAAGAAAAAAATCCGAAATGGCTCAATGATGATTATGTAAAGTTTTTGCGCTATGGACAATATTTTATCGAAAAAAATGGTAGTGGTGTGTTGGCATTTATCAATCCGCATGGATTTTTAGACAATCCTACTTTTAGAGGTATGCGCTACAATTTGCTACAAACGTATGATAAAATTTATACCATAGATTTGCATGGCAATTCGAAAAAGAAAGAAACCGCGCCTGATGGTTCGCTTGACCAAAATGTTTTTGACATCATGCAAGGCGTGAGCATCAATATTTTTGTGAAAACAGGCAAGAAAAAAGCAGGTGAGTTAGGCAAGGTTTTTCATTTCGACTTATTTGGCAAACGCGAAGCGAAATACGATTTTTTGCTCAAAAACAGCCTCAAAACTGTGCCTTATCAGGAATTGCCCAATATTGCGCCTAATTACTTTTTTGTGTCCAAAGACTTTGACAACTACGAAAAATACCAAGAAGGTTTTAGTTTACAAGCACTATTCACGCTCAATAGTGTAGGAATTGTTACGGCAAGAGATGAATTTACCATTCACTACACGGAAGAAAAACTGAAAGAAACGATTGAGGAGTTTTTGAAATTAGAGGACGAAACAGCCCGTTATCGCTTTGATTTGGGCGAAGATGCCCGCGATTGGCAGGTAAGTTTGGCTCGAAAAGATTTGGAAAAATGCTATCCTAATTTTGGCGATTTTATCAAACTTGCCTACCGCCCTTTTGATGATAGGTACACTTTTTATACAGGAAATTCCAAAGGATTTCATTGTATGCCTCGACATGAAGTGATGCAACATTTTTTGAGAGGCGAAAATGTAGCGTTAGTAACAGTAAGGCGCATCAAATTGGGTGATAATATAGGTTTTTTTGTTGCTAATAAAATAGTTGATGATGCTTTAGGAGGTATGAGTTCTTCTGTAGCCTGTCCATTGTATTTATACCTTGAGAGCGAAAAAGCCAAACGCACTGAACAACTT
>JAAFJK010000364.1 GCA_013298105.1 Cytophagales bacterium | reverse complement strand
CTTGTCGGCATAATATTCTCCACGCCCACAGACCATAAGTTTAGGCGTAAATTTATAGCGAAGCATCACACAAGCCGCGTGCCAGAAGCCTGTTTTTTGGGTTTGTTGATTGCCTTGCATACCCAAATCAAAACCCGCAATCAGTCCCCATTTTTCAGTAAGATTGCAGATAGCATAAAAGTTTTGGAAAAAACGCATACGCTTCAGGCTGTCTGTACCTTCATTGCCGAGATAGGTGCTGTAGTTCAGGGTTACGTTTTTGGTAGGCAAGTATTGTACCTGTGTACCAAAAGAAGGCATACTGTTGTGCGCCAAACGCCTGATGCGTTGCCAGCCATTGCAGACTACTGCTGAAAGAACCCATTTTTCGCTGGGTGAAGTATAGGTAGTTTTTACACCTGAAAGATAATAGGGTGTATTGTCGGCAAGGATACTGCGCAAAAGTGTCCAGCAATCTTTGGAGATGGCACTTTCAAAACCTATGTGTGAAGCAAAAATACCTGCATCTAACCAAAGGTTTGATTTTTTGGAAAGTTTTACACCTATATTTCCTTCGTATATATTGCGGATAAGTTCCTGCTCGCCTATGAGATTGTATTGTGAATAAGTCCCTATCATCAGGGCGATATTTCCGCGCACGATGTCTGAACTTACCGCCGCTTTCAAGATGCCATGATTTACATTAAACTCATTGTGCCTGCGGTGATTGTACCAAAAACCTGCTCGCTCGTTATTGGCGGGTTCGCCAAAGTCATACGCATAATAGGCATCTATGTAGCCCGAAAAGCTCGTTTGCCACTTGTGCAAAGAATCCGTATTTTGAGAAAACACCTTGCCTGCCCACAGCATCAAAAGTAGGCAAGGAATGATTTGTAAGTATCGCATCATGCGCACAGAAATAAGGTAAAAAATAAAAAAAGTATTTTTGGTTGTCTGACAATTTTTGTGAAGGGGAAAAAGAGCGCGTTTTGTCCTCCTGTGAGCGAACCACGCGATTGTTCGCTTTGCTCACAATGACAAATTTCAAAAATAGCTTCTGGCACTTTACACTTTCTTTCCCACGCAGGCAGGCAAGGTGTTATTTAGTAAGTATTTTGGTAGGAAGGTAAGAAACAGTTAAGCCTTCTAAGCCTTGATTTTCAATAGATTGTATGCTGACTTTCACGCCCAACCATTTGCATTTTTGTTTCAATTTTTCAGTCAAAACCTGTAGGCGAGGTTTACCTCTTGGTGGTATATTTCTATCTTCTTCTAACCAAAATACAAGGAAAATCTGTTTTTCAGAATTACCCAATGCTTTGTAAAGTTTTGTCCAAAAAATGTCGTCATGCGTGGTATTTCTTACTGCCCTTATTGCTATAGCCACTGTATCACGTAATTTTTGGGCAACCTCTTCAGTGAGAACTTCAGCATTTTCATTAGGCACGCCTCGAAAGTTTTTAACTTCAAAAAACAAGATATGCTCGCCTTTGAAGCCCAAAAAATCTGTATCTTTTGTACCTTGCAAGTGTTGTTTGATTTTCTCAAAATTGGGGTTTCCATCAGAGGCTATGAGTTCAAAGCTATCATCAAATTCAAAATGAAGGTAACTTTCTTCAAAAATAGTCATACAGTTATACTTTCAAAGTTTGGTTAAAATAATGTTGTTCTAAGTCATAAAAAGCCGCAAATTCATCTAACAAATCATTGCGCTTTATCTCGGCTAAGGTCTTGCCTACCTCGACCTCTATAGCATCATTTTCTTGCTGTAGGCTGAAAAATTTGATGTCAGGAATTTCTTGGTCTGTTATGGTATTTTTGTATTCAGCTTTGAGCGAAAGTAGGTGAGCCAAAAGATAGTCGTGAGTAGCTATAAATATTCTTACCCCAAAGTCTGCCAAAGTAAAAAGTACATCTACAATGTGTTTGGTAAGGGCAGGGTTTAAATTTGCTTCTGGTTCGTCCCAAAACAAGGTGGATTTTTCAGAAAGTTCGCCATTGGCTATCAAATACATGAGTGTTGCAATTTTCCTATAACCTTCAGCTACTAAAGGCATTTCCATTTTGCCTTGCGCATTTTGCATATAAAAACGCCCATTTTCTTTGATGACTTTGCTGTTAGTAATTTGCTCTAAAGGTTTAATCAATTTTTGTATATCTTCAAATCGCCTGCCTTTCAAGAGAGGTGTATCGAGAGCCAAAGCAAGATGATAATAACTCTCATCAAAAGCTATTTCACGCTTTTGGTAAAGACTGATAAACCCTTCAAAAATAGAAATAATCTCGCGTGGAGGTAAGTACAACATAGAACTTTTAGTTTGCTCATAATTTTCAAAGTCATCAAGTGACGAGACGAATTTGACATTGTTTTGTGCATTGGAAGCGAAGTTAAAACTTATAAGTTCTGTATCATCTTGTGTAAAATTTACTTCTGTTTTATTTCTACCTCTACCGCGTTTTACCAGTCGCCCTAAATATTCAGGTTTGAAATAACCTACTAATGATTGCCCAATAGCCTTTCCTGCATTTTCTTGTGTTAAGTTTGTTATGTTTTCAGTACCTTTTATAGTGCCAGCAATAAGTTTAAGCAAATGCGTCTTGCCTGTGCTGTTCTTACCTATCAGCACATTAATTTTATCTGAAAACTCAAAAGTATTTTCAGCAAAAACCGTAAAATTTTTTAGTTCTAAAGTAAATGGCATATAAACTTATTTTGTATCTCTAAATATTTGATTTTGTGTTATTCGTACCTTGCAAGGTTTTGAAATTGTTTTCTGTGCTTAAGTCTGCATTAAGGTTGCTTACTACTTGTGTTAAAATGCTTCGTGACTGGTTGATTTCATTTTCCAAATAAGGTAAAATAGTGTCATGCAGTTTGTAAAGGTTATTGGGGATTGCAAACTTTTGGATACTGTCCATGTATATTTCATTTATTTTGCTGTTATTATGTGTGATGATATTGCGAAGTAATGCTAACCTTTGACATTCTATTTTGGTTTGTTCTTGCAAATTCAAAGTAAGATAAAAGGTGCTTTTAAACCTTTCCAAAATTTTAAGAATGTTATCACCTTGCATATAGACTTTTACTCTTTCAGCAATTATCAAATTTTTGTAGTCTTCCAAATCAGGGCTATTTGCAAATATCAGATGAAAGGGTACTTCGATTTCTTTCTTTTTATCATCTATTAAAAGATAAGGAAATGTGGTAAAAATACTTGTAAAAATGTCTTTCAAATACTCCTCAAAAACTCTATAAGTATCTGTAAATAGCTTTTCCTCAAAGACATTTTTATAGGTTTTACCCATGTTTTTTAGTTCACGTTCATTGTTTTGATAAACTTCAATTTTTGGGTAACTGACTATATGGTTATATTGAGCTATAAATTCTGTTATGATATTTTCAGATAGTTTCTCCTGTAATTGAAAAAGTTTACTTTGTTCTATTTTATGCTGAAAATCGGTGTAATTTTTTTGTATTTGCTTTGTAAATAATGCTTTTATGTCCATACAAATTAGGCGTTATTTTGTTTGTTATTTAAATAGCTTACTCTACTTAATAAATCCATTGCAAATTTTTGGTAAGCAATTTTTATATCTGCATATTTCTTTTTATTTCCGCCTGCAATCGTATTTCTATCTTCTTTTTCAAGTTCTTGGTTGGGCAATTCCCACATAGGACATTTGTATTTTTGTGCTTGCGCAGGAAAGGTATTATGCCTGTGCATAATAGCCGTTTCGCCTATGGGCAAACGTGCAATCTCATCAGGTATTGGTTTATTGGTTAATATGCTTTGTTCTATAACTTCTGGAAATTGTACAGCAAAGTCATAATGTGCTTTGGATAAACTCCATGCATTTTGTCCTTCATATTTTATGGCATTGAATACTGTATAACCTAAAAACTGTACAAAAGTATTAGGAAAGTCTTTGGTGTTTTCTTTTGATAATAAACTTGCCATAGTCAAAAACTCTTTTTCCCAATATTTAAGAGAATCGCCAATATTTTTAATGCCATACAATGAAAATATATCTGGAAAACAAGGAATGATAAAACCATCAGCCATGCTAATAACCACTTTATTCAAGACCCCTAAACTTGGTGAAGTGTCCATGATTACATAGTCATAAGCATATTTTTCTGCATATATTTTAGCAAGGTTTCGTATTTTTGTAATTGTTCTAATACCTAATTGTTCGCCTAAATATGTGCCACTCCAACGTTGTGCAATGGTAGTTTCATATTTATAAAGTGATAAACGCCCTGCAATAATACCCAAAGTTCCATGTTGGTTTAGTTGAACAGGTGGAGGCAAGGTCTCTTCATCGGAGATTCCTTCTTCTGTGGGTTTCAATAAAAAGTGTAAAGTGCGTGGTTCATTAATAAGTGTTTCAAATTCCTCCTTAGAAATTTTATTCTTGGCTTTTTGATAGCCTTCGCCATTGTCCATAAAGGCGGTTTCTTTCTCCCACATTTCTTGTACTTTATTCTCATTTATGGCAAAAATAGTAAGATTACTTTGTGGGTCTAAGTCCATAAGTAGCACACGCTTGCCACAGCCTCCATTTTCGACTGTTTCTGACAAAATGTGTGCTAAGTGGTATGTCAATGTTGTCTTGCCTACGCCTCCTTTATTATTAAATAACGATAAAATTTTCATGTTTTTATGGTATAAACATTGTTCTACAAAAATACAAAATTTCCCTCAAATAAAGGAAAATAGCAGTTTATTTAACACATATTTTTTGTGATTATAACCTTGCCTACCCACGCAGGCAGGCAAGGTCTGAAAAGGCGTATGATAAATGTTCAATGATAAATGTTTAATCCAACTTAAGCACCGCCATAAACGCTTCTTGTGGAATTTCGACATTGCCTACCTGACGCATACGCTTCTTGCCTTTTTTCTGTTTTTCGAGGAGTTTGCGCTTACGCGAAATATCGCCCCCATAACATTTAGCCAATACGTTTTTGCGCATCGCGGTTATTGTTTCGCGGGCAATGATTTTCTGCCCTATAGCGGCTTGGATAGCAATTTCAAACATTTGGCGCGGCACAAGTTCGCGCAATTTTTCGCACAAACGCCTGCCCCAATCGTAAGCCTTGTCGCGGTGTACGATAGCCGAAAGTGCATCTACGCGGTCGCCATTGAGCATAATGTCCAATTTGACCATGTTCGATTCTTGGAAGCCTATCAATTCATAATCCAACGAAGCGTACCCACGCGAAATGGTTTTGAGTTTATCGAAAAAGTCAAATACAATCTCAGCCAAAGGCAATTCAAATACAAGTTCTACGCGGTCTGTAGTGAGGTAGTTTTGGTTTTTGATAATGCCACGTTTGTCCATACAAAGCCCTATCAACGCGCCCACATAATCCGATTTAGAAATAATTTGTGCCTTTACATAAGGTTCTTCTATGTGCTTTATCCTTGAAGGGTCTGGCATTTCGGCAGGAGCTTGTACGGCTACGACCTCGCCATTGGTCAGGAAAGCCTTGAACTGCACCGAAGGAACAGTTGTGATAACCGTCATATCAAATTCACGCTCAAGACGCTCTTGCACGATTTCCATGTGCAACATTCCCAAAAATCCACAACGAAACCCAAAGCCCAACGCGGCAGAAGTTTCAGGCTCCCACACAAGCGAAGCGTCATTGAGTTGCAATTTTTCCATTGCCTCGCGTAAGTCTTCATATTCAGACGTTTCTACAGGATAAATGCCTGCAAAAACCATCGGCTTCACGTCCTCAAAACCTTTGATAGACTCGGCACAAGGGCGTGCCGCGTGGGTAATGGTATCGCCTACTTTTACTTCTTTTGCTTGTTTGATGCCCGAAATGAGGTAGCCCACATTGCCTGCACTCATTTCTTTTTGGGGTTCTTGCTGTAGTTTTAGTACGCCTATTTCGTCTGCTTCATATTCCTTGCCTGTGGCTACAAATTTTACCTTGTCGCCTTTGCGGATAGTGCCATTAAAAATACGGAAAATAACCTCGATGCCTCTAAAAGAATTGAAATGCGAGTCGAAAATCAATGCCTGTAGCTCGCCTTCAGGATTGCCTTTGGGGGCAGGAATACGCTCAATAACCGCTTTCAAAATGTCTTCAATGCCTATGCCTACTTTTCCGCTCGCGTGTATGATTTCGCTTCTATCGCACCCAATCAAATCCACAATTTCATCACTTACTTCTTCAGGCATAGCGTGAGGCAAGTCTATTTTATTCAAAACAGGAATAATCGTGAGGTCATTGCCAATAGCAAGATACAAGTTAGAAATTGTTTGTGCCTCAATGCCTTGCGAAGAATCGACAATCAACAACGCTCCCTCACACGCCATGATAGAGCGCGAAACTTCATAAGAAAAATCGACGTGTCCTGGTGTATCTATCAGATTAAGCGTA
>JAAFJK010000620.1 GCA_013298105.1 Cytophagales bacterium | reverse complement strand
CTAAAGTAAAAGTAGTGGCATTTTCTCCATATTTGAGTGTATAAGACAAGTTGCCTATTACACGATGTGCCATATCAAATTCGGCTCTGGCAAATTCAGGACTGTTGGGTCCGTTCACGCTATTAGAAAAACGCCAGTTAGAAAATGCTTGTGAAGAAGATCCTGAAATAACATTAGTGGCTGTCCCATAAGTGTAGGCAAGACTTCCTGAAAAACCATTGTCAAATGGTTTGGTAAGTTGTGCTGTAAAAGTCCAAGCATCTCCTTGGTTGGTATTATCTATCAAATATGCGCCTGTGTATGTTTGATTGATTAAATCTGTAGCCAAGTTACCACTCCAAATTGGACGAGTATCACCAGAAGTTGCTCCTGCAGGAAGTTGTAAAGTTTGGTTAGTTTCACGCAAGTTCAAGTTTTGATAATAAATGTCATTCAAGGTTTTAGAGTACATAGCCTCCAAAGTAGCCGTCATACCCCAAAATATTTTTTGGTCTATCGCTAAATTGGCACGTAATATTTGTGGAAATTTGAAGTTTTTAGCAGTTACATTTATTTCGTTACTTTGCGAAAGTGTATATGCGGCGTTAATACTTTGTAGATTTCCTACTGTCCATTGGTCTGTAGGATTTGTACGAAGTGTCAAATTACTATTAAATGCGTTGGTATTATTAAGTGCTATTCGCGTAAAAAGTGTGCCTGTATTGCTGAATTGGTTAGAGAGCCATACAAAAGGCACGCGCCCTGTGAATAATCCTACACCGCCACGTATGATAGTTTTGCGGTCATCTTTCAGGTCATAGTTGAAGCCCACACGAGGCGACCACATAATTTGTGTCTTAGGCATCACATCAGTAGCAACATCAAATCGTGGTGTAAACTCATCATTGAAAGCCTGATTTGCTTCAGGTTGTGCATTGAAAATAGGTAGATCTACACGCACACCTGCCGTAACTTTTAGGTTGTCCAATACTTTTATCTCATCTTGGACATAAAAGCCTAACTGCATGGCTGTCCAATCTACGAATTTTTGTTCTTTGGGGTCTTTGGTGTAATAATCATAAAAATAGCGGTCTGGCTTGATTTCACCACCTACAGTACCTGTACCCGCTTTTAAAAAGTTTGCAAGCGAGTTGTATTCATAAGAACCAAAATTATTACGTATAAAAAGGTTTGCCATACGATAAAACTCATTGTGTGTCCCTATCGTGATGGTATGTTTAGGGTTTAAGTTCCAAGTAAAATTATTCGTAAGTGTATAAATATCTTGATTTAAAGCATTAGCCATCGAGAAAGTTTCAGGACCTATAACTGCTCTACCACCATTTGTAAGACTATTTATTGTAATAGATGGGAAATCCTGACCTAAAGAGCCTCTGTCATCGCGTACACTTGTGATACCAAAACGAAATTCATTTGACATCGAGTTGTTAAATCGTGATTTCAATTCAGTAACGAATGTGTGCGTTTTATTTGGACGAACTACACCTGAATTAGAGTATTGCAGTGTTGGTGGGTTTCCTGAATTCGAACGACTTTGGTCTATACTTGTAGCATTTACATAATTATGACGCACTACAAGTTGATGCTTGTCGTTGATATTCCAATCCAAGCGCGCAAAATATTTGCTACTGCGGTCATCATCATTTAGTATTAGGTACTCACCTGGTTCATACTTTAATACATTTTTGGCATGAGTTCTGATTGATTCCAATTCACTAACACTAAAAATGGAGTTACTTTGTCCAGGTACAAAATCCAAAGGTACTATGTTGGTAGTTCTTTCAGCATTTAGAAAGAAAAATAATTTATTTTTAATGATTGGACCGCCTAAACGGATACCAAATTGTTCAAACTTAGAAGGACTAAGCACGCGCTCATTGCCTGAGAATGGATCGTATTTACCAACAAAAGTTTGATTTCTACCAAAATAATAGGCAGAACCTGAAAATTTATTCGTACCACCGCGTGTTACGGCATTGATACCACCGCCAGTGAATCCACCCAATTTTACGTCATAAGGGGCTATCACTACTTGGAGTTCTTCTATAGCATCTATCGCTACAGGCTGTGTACCAGAGGCACCACCGTTTGTGCCTGAACCGTTCAAACCAAAGGCATCATTATTCACAGTACCATCTATAGCAAATTGGTTATAGCGGTTATTTTGTCCTGCAAAAGAAATTCTATCTCCCGTTACGTTTGCTTGGGGCGTAAGGCGTGTAAAGTCGCTTAAGCTACGGCTGATGGTAGGCAAGCTGTTTAGTAAGCGTTCAGAGATGCGGGTAGAAGTACCTGCTTTGTCTGCTTCTGCACTGCCTGTGAGGACTATCTCAGTGAGTGTTTCGGTGGCTTCACTGATTTGGATATTCGCGGTTAGGTTTTGTCCAAGCCCCAAATAAATGTCTGTTTGTTTTTTGTCTTTGTAGCCTATCATACTTACTGTGATAGTATAAGGACCTCCAATGCGCATATTTGCTATGGAGTAACTTCCGTCCACTTCAGTCGTGATACCATACCTTGTGCCTGTAGGCTCATGTACCGCGATGACTGTCGCTCCTGGTACTTCTGCTCCTTTGTCGTCTGCGATACGTCCTGACATACTGCCTGTCGTAACGCCCTGTGCGCTTACTTTTCCTGCTGTAAGCAAAAGCCCAAAAAGTAAGAGGGTTTGTAGAAACTTATTCATAGATAAGATTTGAGTGATACAAAAATTTCGTGCAAAGTTAAACATTACACATGGAGTTATTAGCATAGATATATTATTTTTTTGTTAAGTCAAAGTTCATGTTTATCATATCTATATCTAATTTTTTGAAAATCAATATTTTAACGCTGTCTTA
>JAAFJK010000004.1 GCA_013298105.1 Cytophagales bacterium | reverse complement strand
CTATTTTAGCCTGTCCGAAAAAACAATACAAGGCTTCAAAGAAAGCTCAAATGTTACCGAAAAACGAGTAGCCTATCTACTCTCAAAACCGCGTAATCTCCAAATTACATTCATCATTGTTTTGCGCCTTATCAAAATAGCCTTTATCACTTTGGCAGTATTCATGATTGAGCATTTCTTTGAAGAGTCAGTAGAGGAGTGGTTTATTTTGGTGCTGTTACTTTCGGTTATTCTGCTCGTTTTTGGTGAGCTTGTACCGCGCATCTAT
Source organism: Cytophagales bacterium (assembly GCA_013298105.1). Lineage (GTDB taxonomy): Bacteria > Bacteroidota > Bacteroidia > Cytophagales > Microscillaceae > RDXI01. Next base: position 1,889 of record JAAFJK010000004.1, on the reverse strand, counting down.
GCCCATGAGAAGCAACTGCGGTTTAGTAAACGCCATGCGTATGAGATTACGACAGGTTATTTTATCTTTTATCCATTTACCAAAGTCATGAGCCTTATAAGCGTGTGGCTTGAGAAAAGAGTAACGCCCCAAGTCTATGATGTAGCGATAGAAACCTTGCCTGAAGTCCTCGATGAGATACAGCTCGAGGGGGAAAGTGTAGAAAAGGATAAACAAATTTTGAGAGAAATTGTAAACTTTACCACTACCTCCATCAAGCAAGTCATGGTGCCACGCCATAAAATATACGCGCTTAAAACAGATGATACATTTTCGGAAGTATTGCAAAAAGTACGCGATACAGGCTTCTCGCGCGTACCTGTATATGAGGGTACGATAGACAACATATTGGGCGTTTTGTACCTGAAAGATTTACTCATACACCAGCACCAAAACGATAGTTTTGTCTGGACAAGCCTTTTACGCCCCACGCTTGTAGTACTCGAAAATAAAAAAATCATACAAGTATTTAGGCAATTCAAAGCGGAAAGAGTACACATAGGCATTGTAACAGATGAATTGGGTACTACACATGGTTTAGTAACGCTGGAAGATTTGATGGAAGAAGTATTGGGCGAAATCAAAGACGAATTTGATGAGCATGAAGTCTTGAATTATGCCAAAGTGAACCAAAATAAGTTCGAATTTCAAGGAAGTGAGCCTATCGAGGTAGTCTGCCAAGCCCTCCAAATATCGCAAGAAACATTCGACGAAGTGCGCAAAGGGGCGCAAACACTGAACGGGCTTTTGGTAGCTATTTGGCGTAAAATCCCCCGCAAAGGCGAGGAAATCACATATCAAAACTTTAAATTTACTGTTCTAAAAGCCAATCCACGTATGATACTCAAAGTGCAAATAGAAATATTGCCGAAGGTAGAGGTTTGAAGTAAAAGGCTAAAGTAACTGTTTTGGCTACATCATATCAAAATCATAACCCTTTACAAACCACGCCAAAAATACCATTCTTTTTATTTTTTATGCTTTACTAAATGCTTCAACTGCTCAAAGACCTCCGCTATCTTTTTTTGGAGATAGGCAAATCCGCCTTTTATTTTACCCCCCTGAATTGGCGGGTATTTCGCAGTATGCACTGGGCAGGCAAGGTGGTGAGTATTGTGGATTGCCTTTTGTGTTTGGTAGCCTTCTTTTTTATCAGTGTCGAAATCAATCTTTTGGGGCTTTTTGGCAGAATGCCCAATGTAGATGCCCCCGAAAGCCAGATCGCGGTTACGTCTGAGATGTTTTCTGCCAATGGCGAACTGATAGCGAAATATTACAACGAAAACAGAACCCCTGTAGGTATGAAAGAAATCGCACCTGCAGTCATAGATTGCCTCATAGCCACTGAAGATGTCCGCTTTTATCAGCATCAAGGCGTAGATGTAACTGCTTTATTTTCAGCCATTTGGTCAAGTACATTGGGCGATAAACAGCGCGGAGGCAGTACCATCACCCAGCAATTAGCCAAAAATTTATTCAAAACTCGCAAAGACAGCGATGGCTGGCTGAGTTATATCTCTTTTTTGCGCACTCCCAACCATAAAATAAAAGAGTGGCTACTGGCAGTAAAGATTGAAAAAAGATACTCCAAAGAGCAAATCTTGACCATGTATCTGAATACCGTAGATTTTGGGAACAATGCCTTTGGCATACGTACCGCCGCACATACCTATTTCAATGCCTTGCCTACCCAACTAAGCATATCCGAATCCGCCCTGCTCATAGGCATACTCAAAGGTACGACCATCTACAATCCACTCAAACATGAAAAACGCGCTTTAGAAAGGAGAAATGTAGTATTGGGGCAACTCTACAAATACCACAAACTTTCTAAAACCGACTACGAAAAG
>JAAFJK010000095.1 GCA_013298105.1 Cytophagales bacterium | reverse complement strand
GCCTACCAACACGCAGGCAGGCAAGAAAAAGGACTGCAGTAGCACAACTGTTCGCCTTTGGCGTAGCGGTTGAAACCGCAATGCCAAAAGTGTTAAGTTGTAAACTTAACACAACGAGGCGGGGTTTACCTCCGCCCAAGCCGAAAACAAGTATTTTTCTTGCCTACCCACACGCAGGCAAACAAGGAAAAAGACTGTAGTAGCACAACTGTTCGCCTTTGGCGTAGCGGTTGAAAACCGCAATGCCAAAAGTGTTAAGTTGCAAACTTAACACAACGAGGGTTGAAAACCGCAATGCCAAAAGTGTTAAGTTGCAAACTTAACACAACGGGGAAGTCAATGGTTATCACAAAGATATTTTGGCAAATATTTTGGGTTTTTGAAAACAAATTGCCTTGCCTACGCGGGTAGGCAAGGTTTAGTGTGGTTGTTTCGCCTTTGGCGTAGCGGTTGAAAACCGCAATGCCAAAGGCGAACAGTTGTAAACTTAACACAACGAGAGATTTTTCGTCCAACTATCCAAGTCATTTAAAATTTTTGAAAAAGTATCATAATGTTTTGTTGATAAATATTTTTTTGCATACGACTTAACATACTTATTGGTAGAAAGATTCCAATATACTGATGCATACAAAACATCATTTATTTGAGCATCATTCTTATTCAACAATTCTGATATAAACAAAAACGAATTTTCTATTAAAAGAGGTATGTCAATATCTTTGATAAAACACCTATGCAATTTTAAAAATTTATAACTGTCAAGCATATCATAATCTTCTGACTTATCAACAAATATTAATTCATTGATAAAGGTTGCAAAACCAGAAAATACTATATAAGCATAATCATCCATGTCGCGCTCATTTATCTTTGAAAATACTTCATTTTTTTCATATAGAAGGGCTACTAAGTAATCCATATTACAAGCTTTTTACTAAGTAAGACAAAAGTAAAACACACCAGACAAAGCCGTGCCTTGCCTGATGTTTTGTTTAAGTTAAAAGTTTAATCCACCAAAAGTTTCGTTACAGCGGCGGTATTGATAGCCCATTCGCGGGTATAGGCTTCGTCTGCACCTTCGGCAGTAGGCAAGATTTCGAGGTTTTGGGCTTCCGCCTTTATCATCAAAAGCGCGCCTACAGACATTTTGCTGTCTAATTTTGCCAAAAGGTTTTCCACATTACGCAAGTCAAGGTTTTGCACCACTTGACCATCAAAAGGCATTTCCAGCCAAACAATTTCGCGGGCTTCTACATCAAGTACACCAAACACCAAGCCTTTCGCCAAACTGTTCGTTATCCTTACCTGATGCTGCACACAAGAAGGGTCATACGCCACGCCTGACGCTGATATTTTCATTGGTTTTTGGCTATTCATCCAACCAATGACCATATTAGGCGTTATTGAGCCATTGCTGTAGGCATTGCAGGTAAACGTTACGTATTTTGCCTGCGCCTTGCGCAATTCGTTCACATTGATTTCGATATATTCTGCCGTACCCACTTTGTGAGGTATGCTTCGAATATCGCCACTGTGCTTACAACCCACTGTAGTTAATTGCGCATAAGAACACATTTCGAGCTTGTTCGCATACGCCACTCTACAACTCAAGTCCATATCCATGTGTTGGGCAGGCAAGCCTTCACCCCATTGCATAAAGAGGCGCACCGTATCGCCTTCTATCGCAAAGCGCGTACCCATCAGCGCGGAAGGCAAGTCTTGCACGCTTTCGCTTCGGTCGCCTATCGAAACAGGAATTTTGAATAGCATTTCATCTATAAAAATCGTTTTGTTTTCGGTAGGCAAGTTTGCAAAGCGTTTGCGCATCGCCAAAAGACAAAGGTCTTGCACACTCGCCTTCATCACATCTAATTGCTTTTCGTCATACAGTTTCAACAGTTGGTTTGTTGCGACACTCTTTGCCACACCACCCAAAGGTTTTACGATACGGTTTGAATTTTTGACAAAGTAGTTTTGCGCATACATATTCAGCGTAAACACCAAACGCGCAGGTACTTTATCTACCACTTCGCCAAACGCTTTCGTAACGTTTTCGTGTCCAAACCACAGCATATTCGCAAACAAAGAACGCGCAAAAAGTCCAGGACGTTGTTTCAAAAGTTTCATAGTCGCTTCTTCGTCTGCACGCAAACGAAACTTGTTTACATGACCACTCCACACCGTATAAGCCTCGTTGTAAAATACATCAAGTACATCTTTCAATTTCTCAAAACCCGCTTTTTTGCTATATTCTGCCAAACGCAACTCACGTATGAATCGAACCCACATACCGCGTTTAGGGTGCATAATCTCACACATAGTTTCGGTATCCATCTCCAAGTTATTCAACCAAGTCGCCACACGCTGACAGTCTGCACGATTGTATTTCAACTTCAAATCTTCAGTAGCTTTCAATCTTGCCTGCGCACTTTTATCTAAGGTATTTTTAACCATAAACATTGCGCCCACGTGCTTACTGTTTTTCGCTGTACGTTTTACTATAGTTTTAGGCTCTATGATTTGCAAAAATCCTGTATGTTTGTACCACAAATAACGCAAAATATCGGCAGGCGATTTGAATAAACTTTGCGCCTTTTGCGCTTGGTCTTGCTCTATACAAATATCTACTACAGCCATCAGCGTTTCTTTCATACCCACAGCTACAGCAGGCAAGGGCAATTCTTTCAATAAGATTTTGACACTATCCATTTGTGTCGCATCAAGCGCGGTTTTAGAAGTCAATAAGTCAGAGAAGAAAATGCTTACATTTTCTTCAGTCCACAAATCCAATATTTTCAGCTTTGAGCCTTGTCCCATCACTTCTATTTTTCCAAACTCAAAAGGCGTACCGCAGTAAGGACAACCGTTGTAGCGTTCCAAATCAAAAGTTCCCGCAGGGATAGTATGTCCGCACTCTAAGCGCGTTCCTTTCGCGCCAAAAACATTCGCAAAAAACGTCATGATATGGTCGACTAAGCCCTCGCCTGTAGGCACGTCCCAGCCCTTCACAAGCGGAGTCCAATTCTTATTCACGCCCATCACTTCACGAAATTTCTCCAACAAACTTGCCTGAAAATTAGGCGTAGTTTGGTTCAAAGCCCACAAAAGACGTTCCGTAACACCAAACCCCAATTTAGCGAGATTTGCCACCAATACAGACGTGATGCCTTTGATGTTCTTAGGCGCGTCTGCTACCAACGATTTTGCAGGAATAAACACTGCTTGCTGGCGTAGGCTGACATTCAATAATGTGTTCATAATTTTAAGAAAAGCCCCCAACCCCAAAGGGGAGCTTATTTTGGTTTATATTTCCCCTTTGGGGTTAGGGGCTTAGGTAATTTTGTAGCTGAGTTTCAACCCTAATGAAGTGCCTCGCGGCGAGAAGTAAGCTATAATTGACCTAAATATCTTTTCATTTATCAGGGAACATTTATCATTTATCAAACATATTTTTAACTAAAAATAAGTAAATAGTATAAAAATGTTAAATGTTAAATGTTAAATGTTAAATGTTAAATGTTAAATGTTAAATGTTAAATGTTAAATGACTTGGAAGGCAGGCGGGAGTCGAACCCGCACCTACGGCACCAAAAGCTATAGAAGTAAGCTATGTTTGACCTTTTTTTCATTTATCAAGGAACATTTATCATTTATCAAGCAAAAGCTGATAAATGTTAAATGATATATGATAAATGCCGTAGATAATTACAACGCTTTTTACGTCGTGCTACCATTACACCACCGCCTTCATTTCATTCATTTATCATTTATCAGGGAACATTCATCAAACGCTTTTTGATAAATGATATATGTAAAATGATAAATGTAAAAAGGTAATCTCGTGGCTTGGTTTGATTAAGAGTCAAGTGCCTTTCGGCGAGAAGTAAGCCACGAT
>JAAFJK010000038.1 GCA_013298105.1 Cytophagales bacterium | reverse complement strand
GAGATGCGTTGGGCTTCTTTTACCAATTTTCGGCATTTTTTGTCTGCATTTTCGGTAACAGAGCAAGTATTGATAATGAAAATATCGGGCGTATCCTCAAACTCGACTTTCTGAAAACCACGCGCAGTAAATTGGCGGGCTATCGTAGAAGTTTCTGAATAATTGAGTTTACAACCAAGTGTATAAAAAGCGACCTTTTTCATGGGTGCAAAGATACAAAAAACTATCTATATTCATAGACAGGGCAGGCAAGTTTTTAAAAATGACCTTGCCTGCCTGTGTATCGGTAGGCAAGTTTTGAGAAAAATATTTTATATCAGTTTTTGTAATAATGGTTGTCTGACAATTTTTGTGGAAAAACATTTTTTGAGCAAGTTTGGATTTAAGAAACGCCTTTTTTGCTCAATAGGATAGGGTTTAAAACCCTATCCTGGTAGGCAAGTTTTGAGAAAAATATTTTATATCAGTTTTTGTAATAATTTAGACTGTTTGTTACTACCTTTGTTCAGTTTAATTTATTATTGCCTTAATTTTTCCCAAGAAATGGATTTTGACCTCTCCTACATACTGAATCATCTGGGCGAAGACCGCGAAGATTATCTCAATTCGGTTGCTCCGCCTATTTTCCAAACGGCTATGTTTGCTTCTCCCACTGTAGAAGCTATGCGTTTGATGATTCAAAATGAGCAACACCAGCCTTTTTATACACGCGGCAACAACCCCACTACCAATATTTTACGCCAAAAAATGGCGGCTCTTGAAGGGACAGAAGATGCCCTTGTTTTTGCAAGTGGCTCTGCCGCTATAGCCGCCGCAGTGATGGCAAACGTGCAGGCAGGCGAGCATATCGTAGCAGTCCAAAAACCCTATAGTTGGACAAAAAAACTACTCAGTACCTTACTTCCGCGCTTTGGCGTAGAGGTTACGTACATAGACGGCACAGAACCAGCCAATTATGAAAAAGCTATCCAACCCAATACCAAAATCTTGTTTTTAGAAAGTCCCAATTCATGGACTTATGAGCAACAAGACCTCGAAGTGGTAGGCAAGATTGCCAAAGCCCACAACTTAGTAAGCATCATTGATAACAGCTATGCTACGCCTCTCTTTCAACAACCCGCGAAATATGGCATCGACATCATGACACATTCTGCCACCAAGTACATAGCAGGACACAGCGACACTGTAGCGGGCGTACTTTGCGCTTCCAAAGAAATGACAGATAAAATCTTCAGGGGTGAGTTCATGACGCTGGGAGGCATTATTTCTCCCTTCAATGCATGGTTACTTTTGCGTGGATTGCGGACGCTCGAAGTCCGCCTTGAGCGCGTAAGTCAAACGACTGCCAAAGTCATTGAGTTTTTGGAAAATCACCCACGCATCGAGAAAATATGGTATCCCTACCACGCCCAAAACCCACAATTTGAACTTGCGCAAAAGCAAATGAAACAAGGCGCGGGTATGTTTACTATAGCCATCAAAGCTCAAGACATAGCCGAAGTAGAGGCGGTTTGCAATGCGTTGAAGCGGTTTTTGTTAGCTGTTTCGTGGGGGGCTTATGAATCCCTTGCCTTTCCTGCCTGTACGCTCTACGGCTCTCCCAACTATCCCTCCCCTGATTTGGGCTGGAATTGGGTACGCATTTGCATAGGCTTAGAAGCTCCCGAAGTCTTGATAGCGGATTTTCAGCAAGCACTTGCACATTAGACTTCTTGCGAAAGTATTTTTAACCCTTCTCCATTTGGAGAAGGGCAGGGTTGAGGTATCAAAAATAGCACTTTCGCAAGAAGTCTATTAAAAATGTTCGGTTCTTCAAAAGTTATTGCAGATGAAATAACAAGCTGGAAGCCTGTTCTACAGTTTTGCCTCCGCAATAACTTTCTAAGGAACGAGTAAAAAATAACTTGAGCATATTTAGCCACGCTGTAAGCGTCTGTTATCGAGCTTTTACGCGGTTAGGCAATACCAACAGACGCTTACAGCGTGGCTTCGCGTGAGTGAAATT
>JAAFJK010000632.1 GCA_013298105.1 Cytophagales bacterium | reverse complement strand
GTTCTACAAAATCCCACGATACACTCGTACCTGCAAGGCTATCATATTGGCATTGGCTGAGTATGAGGTGCAGTCCATGCCCAAACTCATGCAAAAGCGTCAGCACTTCATTGTGCGTAAGCAGGGAAGGTTTGGATTCGGTGGGTTTCGTAAAATTGCAAACCAACGAAACGTGCGGGCGGACATTTTCACGCTTTTCATTGTGGTATTGTCCTCTGAAGCGCGTCATCCAGGCGCCATCTTTTTTGTGTCCTGGTCTTGGGAAAAAATCCAAGTACAACACCGAAAGATGCTTGCCTGCCCCATCAAGCACTTCAAATGTTTGGACTTCGGGGTGGTATTTAGGTATATCTGTTCTTTCTATGAATTGCAAATCAAAAAGGCGGGTAGCTATGTCAAAAACGCCTTTTGTAACATTTTCCAACTTAAAATAAGGACGCAAAAGCTCGTCATCAATGTCAAAAAGCTCTTTTTTCAATCTTTCGCTGTAGTGCTGTATGTCCCAACGCTCAAGCTGTGTGATGCCGTCTGTTTTTTGGGCATAATCCGCCAAAGCCTGCACATCACGCAAAGAAGCAGGCTGGGCATAGTGGAGCATTTCTTCCAAAAAATTTTGCACGACTTGGGGCGAATCTGCCATGCGTTCCTCCAATACAAAGTCTGCATGAGAAGCATAACCCAAGAGATTGGCGCGTTTGTGGCGCAAAGAAGCTATTTTTTGGATAAGTTCGCGGTTGTCAAATTCATTGCCATGAAAGGCTTTAGAATTAAATGCCTTGAACATTTTTTGGCGGAGGTCGCGCCTCGTGCTGTATGTCATGAAGGGCTGGTAGCTGGGGTAGGCAAGGGTGAAAGTCCATTTGCCTGTTTGTCCCATAGCTTCTGCCAAACTCTTAGCGGCTTCTATGGCGTGGGCAGGCAAGCCTTCAAGGTCGCTCTCCTGCTCAAGCGTCATGGCAAAGTTTTTGGTTTCTGCGAGTACATTTTCCCCAAATTTCAAACTTGCCTGCGCGAGTTCTTTGTCTATTTCACGCAAAGTTTCCTTTTGGGTAGCATTCAGGTTTGCGCCATTGCGCACGAATGATTTGAAGGTTTTGTCCACAAGCCTTGCCTGCTCTGCATCATATACGTACCGCGTAAAATGCACAATAATAGATTTGACACGCTCAAATAACTGGGCATCAAGTAAAATATCGTTGCTGTATGCCGTCAGCATGGGCGATATTTGCTGGGCTAAGGCTTGGCGCGTATCGTTGGTATCGGCGTGATTGAGGTTAAAAAATGCTGTAGAAATGGTATCTAATTGCTTGCCTGCCCGCTCGAGGGCTTCGATGGTATTTTGGAAGGTAGGCAAGGCAATGTTTTCTTTGATGGCAGTGATTTCAGCCCTTGCCTGCCCCAGCGCGTACTCGATGGCAGGCAAGAAATCAGTGTCTTGCACTTTATCAAAAGGGAAGGTTTCGAAGGGTGTTTCAAAAGGCTTGAGAAGGATATTTTCGGACATAGGTTATGGCTATATTTCAGATATGCAATATTCGCAAAAAAACTTTATATTTCGTAATTTTTTTACTTTTTTGTGCAATTTGGGCTATTTGAAGTCTAAATCCGACAATTTGATGGTATGCTCTACGCGCTGATTGTTTTGAATGTCCCATATTTCCATTTTGATTGTGGGACTTTTGGCATACCAATCTATAGTCAATAGTCCAAAATGGTTTTCCATGATAGCTCCCTCGATGCGGTTTTTGTTGGGTGTGGCAAAATGCCATGTGGAAGAAAGTCCGCTCGAAGTGATGTCATAGATAGGGTACATATCAGGTGCATTGAGTTTAGAAATTTCGCCATAATGGACATCGCCAGAAAGGAATACCACGCCTTTTGCCTTGGTCTTTTTTATCAAATCCAGCATACGCTTCTGCTCGTGTGGGAAGTTTGCCCAAGCTTCATAGCCATTGTATTCTATCCCAAATTGTGAGCCAGTGCCTATCAGCCGTATATCGGCGGGTTTTTGGAGTTCTTCGGCTAACCATGTCCATTGGGCTTCGCCCAAAAGTGTAGAGTCGGCGGTTAGATAAGGGGCATAATCAAGTTCATAAAAATAGCGTGCGTCATGTGTATATTCGCCACTGTTGGCTTTTAAGTTATCTCTAAAGGTACGGTTATCCAAAAGTATAATTTGCAATTTCTTACCATTTGCCTCGTGCATATAGGAGGTATAAATGCCCTTTCGCTTGCGCCTTTCAGAGTTTTTGGGTTCTTCAAAAAAATCCAAAAAAATCTGTTTGGATTGTTCCTTTTTCTTATAATGCCTGCCTGCATCATTTTTGCCAAAGTCATGGTCGTCCCAAGTAGCTATGATAGATACATTTTTTTTCAAATTTTTGAAAGAAGGCTTTTGAGCTAAAGTAGCATATTTCGCCTTGAGTACAGTCATATCTTCGGTATCGCCATAGATATTATCGCCCAAAAATATGAATAAATCGGGCTTATGCTTTACTACAGTGTCCAAAATAGGCAAAGGATGTTCTTGATAGGCGCAAGAACCAAAAGCTATTTTGGATATTAGTTTGGGTGTTTGTGCATAGCTCGACTTGCCTGCCCAAACAAATAAAACGATAATCAAGAGATGTAGGCGCATATTGGATACAGATAAAAACAAGTTGGACATTTTGCTCGAAGGCACAAATATAGCAAAACTAATCTAAATTAAAAAATGCCTTAGAAATAGCAAAACAAACATTCTTGTTTGTGCATCAGAATAGAAACGAGTGGAAA
>JAAFJK010000122.1 GCA_013298105.1 Cytophagales bacterium | reverse complement strand
TCCAGCCTGTTGTTTCAAATAATAAACAGGCTGGAAGCCTGTTCTACAGAATATTCCGCAATAACTTTCGAAGAACCGAAATAATTATAGCTTTTTTATTGAAAAAAGTGCAACATCATAAAAGAAAGGTTCTTAAAAAGTTATTGCGGAATTTGAAATAGGAGGCATTGTAAAAGTAAGTCATGTTGCTTCAACCCTTCGGGTGTCTAAACTAACTAACTCAAAATGAGTTAGTTAGTTTAGACACCCAAAGGGTTGAAGCTCTCTAAAAATCAGACACCCGCAATAACTTTCGCAGAACCACAGTTCGGTTGTCTGACAATTTTTGTGGAACAAGCTGTAGTTGCGACTAAAGTCGCAACTACAGCTTTCAATTCCACAGAAATTGCCAGAGAACCGTAAAAACCTTTACTCACACAAAAGAATTATTTTGAATTTTCAGAAGTTATCCGTATATTTGTGAAACTAATTTTAAGTTTTAACAGTATATATAGTACCTTGTAATGCAAGGAAGTAAAAATCTATCCAAATGAGCAAGCAATCCACTATGGCAGACGATACCATCGACAGCCACGTACTTTGGGCAATGGGCGCAGGAGCCATTCCTATTCCTTTTTTAGATACTGCGGCTGTTACAGCTATCCAACTCAATATGTTCAAAGAGTTGTGTATGATTTACCAGTCCGATTACAACGAATCGTTTGGTAAAAACCTCATCAGCTCTATCGCAGGCTCTACTATAGCGACCATCGGGGCTTCAGCCATCAAAGCTATTCCTTTCATTGGGACATTTTTGGGCAGTGTGCCTATGGTTGTGATGTCGGGTGCCTCTACTTATGGCATGGGACAAGTTTTCAAAAAACACCTCGAAATAGGCGGCTTCATGTCCAATTTTAGCTTCGAGAATGCGCAAAACATTTACAATGATGCGTATGAGAAAGGCAAAGGCTATGCAGAAAATCTTTGGAATGAAGCAAAGGGATTTGCCACAGGCAAAAAACCTGAAGCCTCCAAAGAAAAAGAAAAAGAGAACGAAAAAGAAAAAACTCAAGAAGCACCCAAACAAAATGCAAATTTTGGCGAAATGGACGTTTTCGAAAAATTGCGTGTCTTGGGCGACCTCCGCGACAAAGGCATCTTGAGCGAAGCCGAATTTCAGGAAAAGAAAGAGAAACTATTGAAAGAAATTTAGGGTTCTCTGACAATTTTTGTGGTAGTTTTTTTTGCTCAATAGGATAGGGTTTTAAACCCTATCCTATTGAGCAAAAAAGGCGTTTCTTAAATCCGAACTTGCTCAAAAAATGTTTTTCCACAAAAATTGTCAGACAACCAAAATTTAGTAAAAAACTTGCCTGCCCACTGATGTATGTGGGCAGGCAAGTTTTTTTGAGGTGGTTCGTGGGGACAAGAACCACTTTAGGAACGAGTAAAAAATAACTTGAGAATATTTAGCCACGCTGTAAGCGTCTGTTATCGAGCTTTTACGCGGTTAGGCAATACCAACAGACGCTTACAGCGTGGCTTCGCGTGAGTGAAATTATCATGTTATTTTCATTCCTTATTGAAATTCGTACCTCCTAATATCCTTTTGGTCTGAACCAATTAAACCATTTTTCCTCTCTGACAGCCCAGCCTATCAGCCACGCAGTAAGTTCGCCTATAGCCAAGTCATTGATGTTGTAAGAGGTGCGAAGCATCACATCATTCGGATAGATGGTGCGTGCTTTTTTCTCGCGGTCTTGAGTTTGGGCAAAAGTAGTATATAAATCCCATGAGCCAAAAGCGTGCAACATCTCATGCGCTATGGTAGCGGCACAGACATGATTTGACTGCGCCTCGTCATAATATTGATACACCAAACAGCCTTCATTGAAATATTTTGCTTGATTCATCTCGCTTGAGCAGGCAAGGGCATAACTTGTCCCTGATGTATTCAGGTATATCAGCACCACAGATTGCGTACAGGTTGTATTGTTGCGCACCCAACTCGTAAACTCCGCGTTGTTGTTATAGCCTGCTTTTTTCAAAACCCGCGCTACCCAATCCACCTCCTCGTTGCCTGAGCCTGTACCCGTAGGCAAGGAATTGAAAAACAGGGTTTTGTCATAACCAAAAGTCCCCTCTTCAAAACTCACACTTTCCTTGTATTTTTTGGCTTGCGCCTGAATCCACGTACACGCCTCGCGTTGGATTTGGTAGATTTTGAGCTTTTCGCCTTCTTTCCAATCATTTTGGGGTGTAGCAATAAAAACTGACAAAACATATACCTTGCCCTTCAAGCTGTAGGCACTGCCCGCACGCCATTTGTCATTACTTTGTGCTAAAAGCGTTTGACTGAACAATAAACAGAAACAAAAAAACGTTTTTCTCATGTTTTTATAACCGCAAAAACTATCAAAAATTGTTTTACTTCTTTTATTTTCAAAAAATAACGTATGAAAATCTACTTCTTTTCCCTTGCCTGCCTCCTGACTTGCCTGCCCCTCTGCCTACAGGCGCAAGTAGGAGAAATGTACCCGAATATGTCGGGCGACAATCTTCTCCAAAAAAACGTGAACCTGCCCATCAAAAACGGCAAGCCCACACTCATTGCCCTTGCCTACTCCGAAAAGTCTGAAGATGACCTGAAGGCATGGCGAGCCGAGCTTTTCAACCTCTTTATCCAAGCACCCGGTACGAATTTATTTGACTTTGAGCCGTATGACGGCAATGTCAAGTTTGTGGTTTTGCTCATGGGCATCAATAAAGTAGCGGCAGGCAAGGTCAAAACTAAACTTGAAGAAAATGTAAAAGACCATTGGAAAGAGCATATCGTAGTAGTGAAGGGCAAAAATATAGACCATTATCCTTCACTTGACCTTGGCAAAGCCAAAAAAGAACGCACCAAACCCTATTTTTACTTACTTGATAAAAATGGCAAAATTGTCTATGCTACTTCGGGCGCGTACACCAAAGAGAAAGCCGCAGAATTGGAGAAAAAGCTACAAGAACTTTTGGGCGACAACCAATTCAAGAAAAAAGACAAAGACTAAGGAAGTTTGAAGTAAGAAATGGAAATAAAATAACATGAGCTGTAAGCGTCTGTTGGTATTGCCTAATCGCGTAAAAGCTCGATAACAGACGCTTACAGCTTCGTTCCTTAATATCAATACCTATTCAAATGATTTTTGAAGGGTGTAAAGATGAGGCGAATTTTTGGAAAAAGAGCTTCAAAGAAAGCCGTTCTTTCCTCCAAATCGTTTGGATTGGCAGTTTTTTGGTATAAAATTTCTATTTCTTGTAGATTGGGCAAGCTATTGATGGCTATCTTTACGCCTTTTTTTATAAGGGCTTCGAGGGCTATGAGGCGTTTTATACGTGGGTTGTGCTGGAGCGTATTAGGAAATTTGGTCAGAAGCATAGAGGCATTTTCCAAAATCAATGTACCATCTTCTTGCAAATACCTATCCAGCACCAACTCAAGCCCCTTGCCTGCCGACTGCCAAAGCACGCCTTTCAGTGCATACACAAAAGAGTGTCTGTATTTGCTTGAAACTGTAGCTGTAAAATATTTGAAAGAAGCACGAATGAGATTAGTTTGTTCAAAATCAGGCGATTGAAAAAGAAGATATAAGCGTTCACTCATTTTTTTATTTCCAAGGCTTACTTTTTTCAAAAGTATAAATTGAGCAGGCGTGCTGTACTTTTCTAATAGCTTGAGTAGTTCTTTTTTACAATCCCATGTTTTATCAATT